>NZ_JBHVPD010000001.1:201167-281639 GCF_042887525.1 Kitasatospora sp. NPDC057936 | reverse complement strand
GTGGCGGGGATCTCCCGCCACCGCCCGTTCCGGCGTTCCCGCTCAAGGCGTCAGAGCAGCCGCAGCAGCGCCGCCCGGTCCACCTTGCCGGTGTCGCGCACCGGGAACGCGTCCACCGCCAGCACCCGCGCGGGCACCAGGTGCGCGGGCAGCCGGGCGAGGAGGTGCGCCCTGGCCTCCTCGGGGGCCGGCCCGTCGGCCGCCGGCACGTAGAAGGCGACCAGGTCCCGGCCGCCGGGCCGGTCCACCGTGGTGACGAGCGCGGCGCGCACCCCCGGGCACTGGTGCAGGGCGTGCTGGACCTCGCCGAGTTCGATCCGGTGGCCGCGCACCTTCACCTGCTCGTCCAGCCGGCCGAGGAACTCCAGGTTGCCGTCGGCCAGCCAGCGGGCGCGGTCGCCGGTGCGGTACATCCGCCCGCCGGGCTCCGGCGAGCCGGGTTCGGGACGGAAGGACGCGGCGGTCAGCGCGGCCCGGCCCGCGTAGCCCGCCGCGACGCAGGCCCCGGCGATGTAGAGGTCGCCCGGCTCCCCCACGGGCAGGGGCCGCAGGGCGGCGTCCAGGACGTGGTAGCGGGCGTTGGCCATCGGACGGCCGTACGGGATGCTCGGCCAGGCCGGGTCCACCTCGCCCACCGGGAAGGCGTTGGACCAGACCGTGCACTCGGTGGCACCGCCGAGGGCCACGACCTCGGCGCGGGGGAAGGCCGTGCGGATCTCGTCGGGGAGCGTGAGCGGCACCCAGTCGCCGCTCAGCAGCACCAGGCGCAGCGAGCCGCGCGCCTCGGCGGGGAGGCCGTCGGCGGGCCGTCCGTCGAGGAAGGGGGTCAGCATCGCGAGCGCGGCCGGTGCCGAGTCCCACAGGGTGATCGGCTCGGCCTCCAGGAGGTCGATCAGCACCTCCGGCTCGGCGATCTCGGGCTGGGTCGCCAGGTGCACCGAGCCGCCCGCCGCGAGCACCCCGAAGAGGTCGTAGACGGACAGGTCGAAGCAGAAGGAGGCGACCGCGAGGATGCGGTCCCCCGGCCCGACCGCCCAGGTCCGGTTCAGCCAGTCGATCAGGTTGACGACCGGGCGGTGCTGGACCATGACGCCCTTGGGCTTGCCGGTGGAGCCGGACGTGAACACGGCGTACCCGAGGTCGTCCGCGGTGACGGTGCCGGGCGGCAGCGCTCCGGCGGGCCTGGCCTCGATGTCGGCGCCGGTCCACACCCGGCCGGGCCGCACGGCGGGTGCCGCGCCCTCCCCCACGGTGATGAACGCGTCGTAGCGGTGGGAGAGTTCGCCGGCGAAGTCCTCCGCGCGGCGGCGGCGCACCTCGACCCCGGCGACCGGCGGCAGGAGCTGCGGGAGCCGCTCCAGCAGGGCGGGCGGGATCCGCAGGCCCGCGTGGGCCTCCAGGCCGGGGTCGATGAGGTCGGCCAGCAGCAGGGTGCCGCCGGGGCGGAGCATCGGCAGCAGGCCCCGGAGGGTCTCCAGGAAGTAGTCCAGGTCCGGGAGGAACTGGACGGTGCTCGCCATGATCGCCAGGTCGAAGGTTCCGGACACGGCCTGCGGCACCTCGTGGGCGTAGCAGACCGCGCCTTCCGCCGCGTAGCCGCCCGCGGCCGCCGCGGCCAGGTTGCGGTCGACGGCCACCGAGGACGGGTCGACCGCCACGTAGCGGGCGGCGGTGGGCGCCAGCGCCTCCGTGATCAGGCCGGAGCCGCAGCCGACCTCCAGGATCCGGGCGCCCTCGCCCGCCGCCTCGCGGCCCAGCCGCCCGACGTGGTCGCGGTAGCCGGTCACGTCGCCCGGCCGGTAGGGGCGTTCGGAGCGGCGCAGGTTGAAGCCTGCCGCCTCCAGCGGGTCGGGCTCGCCGGAGAGGAAGTCGAAGAACTCCTCGACCATCTCGCGGTCCAGCACCTCGGCCCAGGTGTCCTTCGCGGTGATCTCGGGGCAGATCACCTCGCGCACCGAGGGCGCGTCCCAGCGCAGTTCCTGGACGGCCTTGAGGCGGGCGCGGCCGGCGACGACGCAGCTCACGCCGAGGTCGGTGAGGAGTTCGAGGGCGCGGGCCCGGGGCCAGGCCGGGTCGATCGGCACGTACGCCGCGCCGGCCTTGAGCACCGCCACCAGGGAGGCGGCGGCCGACGGGGTGCGGTCGGCG
This sequence comes from Kitasatospora sp. NPDC057936, assembly GCF_042887525.1. Lineage (NCBI taxonomy): Bacteria > Bacillati > Actinomycetota > Actinomycetes > Kitasatosporales > Streptomycetaceae > Kitasatospora > Kitasatospora sp. NPDC057936. Next base: position 279,491 of record NZ_JBHVPD010000001.1, on the reverse strand, counting down.
TACAGCGCCACGTACGAGCCGCGGCCGATGCCGCGCTCGGCCAGCAGGCGGGCCAGCCGGTCCGTCCAGGCGTCGAGTTCGCCGTGGGTCAGGGCGGTGCCGTCGCTCGCCACCAGGGCGGGCCGGTCGGGGTGGGCCCGGGCGGCGGCCCGCAGCAGGTCGGGGACGGTCGCGGTGTCGCGGAAGGGGCGGGCGGTGGCGAACCACTGCGGCGGGGGCAGGAGGCGGTCCGGTCCGGTCATGACGCGCCGGCCCCCTTCTCCTCGCGGTCCTCGCCGGGGACGAGCCCCCGGGCCGTGAGCGCTCCGGCGAGGTCGGAGACGGTCGGGTGGTCGAAGAACATCCGCAGCGGCAGGCGGGTGCCGACCTGCCGGCCGATGCCGGCCATGATCCGGGCGACCAGCAGCGAGTGGCCGCCGACCGCGAAGAAGTCGTCCTCGTCACCGAAGTCGTCGCGCCCCAGCGCGGCCGCCCAGCCGGCCCGGACCAGGGCGGTGGCGGAGGGGAGAAGAGGGTGGGCTGTTGACACTACTGGCCTCCTGCGAGTGGGTGCGCGCGGTCCGCGGCGGGGACCGTCGCGAGCGTGGACACGATGGCCGTCAGGCCGTTCAGGACGCGGTCGAGCAGCCGCTGGACGTCGGTCTGCGGGTGAGCGACGGCGTTGTGGCGCACCCGCACCAGCAGCCGGTCGTCGATCAGCAGGGCGCTGACCTCCAGCGGGTAGGGGCGCGGGTTGTCGGGGCCGCGGTCGCCGGTGCCGGCGAGCGGCAGCGGGGTCAGCACCCGGCCCTCGGCGGGCGCGCCGCCGCCGACCAGACGGCCCGCGCGGCCCAGGTAGTTGACGTTGACGGTGGCGGGCGGGCGCGCGGCCAGCCGGGCGCGCACCGCGGGATCGCTCGCGGCGTGGCGGAGCAGGCCGTGGCCGAGGCCCTCGGCGGCCAGCCCTGCCAGCAGCGCGCGGACGGTGCGGTAGGTGGCGGCGGGGCCGGCCTCCCCGGTCCCCCCGGCCTCGCCGGCCTCGCCGGCCTCCCCGACCTCGCCGGCCTCCCCGGGCGACCGGTCCGGTGCGACCGTCACCGGGTGGACGGCGGTGAACCAGCCGACGGTGCGGCTGAGGTCGACCTCCGGGAACAGGTCGGCCCGGCCGTGCGTCTCGACGTCCAGCACCACCTCGCGCTCCCCCGTCCACTCGGCGACCGCCTGGGCGACGGCGGCGAGCAGCACGTCCTGCGCACGGTCGCGCCCGCGGCCGCCGGTCGCGGCCAGCAGCGCGGCCGTCGCCTCCGCGGGCAACGCGGCCTCGGCGAGCGCGGCCTGGCCCTCCGCGCCCGCGTCGGGGCGGGCGACCGGCCGGGCGGCCGGGCCGCTCCAGCGCTCCAGTTCGGCCCGGACGGCGGGCGAGTCGGCGTGGGCGTGCAGCCGGGTCGTCCACTCGGCGAAGGGGGTGGTGAGCGGGGGCAGGTGCACCTCCTCGCCCGCGAGCAGTTGCTCGCAGGCGCGGCCGAGGTCGTCCAGCAGGATCTGCCAGGAGACGAAGTCGACGACGAGGTGGTGCGCAGTGAGGAGGATGCGCAGGCCGGGCTCCTCGCTCGCGGGAAGGAGCACGGCGGCGAACAACGGCCCGTCGGCCAGGTCCAGTTCGGCCTGCGCGCGGACGGCGGCGCTCTCCGGATCGGCGCCCGTGCCGGTGGCGTCGATGACGCGGACCGGCTCGGCGTCGGGCCGGGCGGTCTGGTGCCAGCCGTCCTCGTCGCGGTGGTAGCGGAAGCGCAGCGCCGGGTGGTGCGCGGCGACGGCGAGCAGGGCGCGGCGCAGCAGGTCCGCGTCCAGGCCTGGGGCGGCGCGCAGCAGCAGTGTCTGGTTCCAGTGCTGCGGCCGGACGAGCGGCAGGTCGAGGAACCACTGCTGGACGGGCGCGAGTGGGACCTCCACAGGGCCGTCCGGCGACGCCGGGGCGGAGGGCCCGGGTGCTGCCGTCCGTTCGGCCACGGCGGCGAGTTCGCGCACGGTGGGGTGGGTGAAGATCTGCCGGGGCGTGAGCCGCAGACCGGCCTCGGCGGCCCGGGAGACGATGCTCATGCTGGTGATCGAGTCGCCGTCGAGATCGAAGTAGTCGTCCTCGGGGCCGACTTCGGCGACGCCCAGCACCTCGGCCCAGATCGCGGCGAGGACGGCCTCCACCGGGTCCGTCGGGCCGGCCGGGCGGTCCGGCTCCTCGGTCCGGGGCTCCTCGGTCCGGGGCTGCGCGGCCGGCGCCGGGCCGGTGCGGACGGTCTTGCCGTTCCGTGCGGTCTTGCCGTTCCGGGCGGCGGGCAGGCGGTCGGTCAGCAGCACCTCGGCGGGCAGCAGGTACTCGGGCAGGAGCTCGCGCAGCGCCTCCCGCAGACGGGGCGTCGACCGTCCGACGGCCACGCGGGCGACGAGGTCGGCGTCCTCCGTCACGGCGACGGCGCCCAGCACCCCGGGCAGCCCCAGCAAGGCGGCCTCCACCCGGCCGGGCGGAACCAGGTAGCCGTTGCGCCGGGTGAGATCGGCGGCGCGGCCCAGCACGACGATCCCGCCGTCGGGCAGCCGGCAGGCGAGGTCGCCGGTGCGGACGGGCTCGTCGTCCGCGAAGCGCGTCACCCACAACTCGCCGGACACCCCGGGCGGGGTCGGACGGCCGACGTCGTCGAGCACCCGGGCGGTCATCCCGTCCAGGGCCCGCCCGACCGGCAGCGGCCGGAAGGGATCGGTCGCGGGCAGGTCGTCGGCGACGACCTCGCGGGCACAGACGACGGGCGCGGTCTCCGCACCGCCGTAGCCGTGAAGCAGCCGGGATTCGGGGCTCACCGCCCGCCACCGCGCGGCCACCGCGGGGGTGAGCGGCTCCCCGGTGACGAGGAGCGTGCGCACGGCCGGCTCGCGGCCGGACGCGGCGAGGCCGGGAAGGAGCGCGGAGAGCTCGGACGGGGTGACGATGACGAGGCCGAAGGAATCGGTGCCGCACAGGAGCCGGGACAGCTCACCGGAGGTGGCGACCACCACGGTGCCGCCCGCGGCGAGCGTCGCGAGCGACCTGGCCAGCACCTGGTCGGCCCCCGGCCCTCCGTGGACGAGGACGCGACCGCCGGGCCCGCACTGTCCGGCGAGCCAGTGCGCCCAGGCGGCCAGCGCGCCGTGCGGCTGCACCACGGCCCTGGGCTCGCCGGTCACGCCGGACGTGTTGAGCACCAGCGCGGGATCGCCCGGCCCGACGGGGACCGGTTCGACCCGGCCGGCTTCGCCCGGCGCCTCCGGGCAGAGCACCGGCACGGGCAGCGCGCCGAGTTCGGCACGGCCCTCCGCCGTGGTGATCAGCAGGGCCGCGTCCGCGCACGCCGCACGGACCTCGGCGGCCGTGTCGAGCGGCTCGGCGACCGCGCCGCACCACAGCACGGCCAGCCCGGCGGCCAGCAGGTCCGCGGGCCGCCCGGGAAGCCGAAGCAGGACGCGGGCGCCCGGAGCCAGGCCCAGCGCGGCGATCCGGGCGGCCAGCTCCCCGGCCCGGTCGGACACCTGCCCGTACGTCAGCGTGTCGGCGCCCGCCACCAGAGCGGTCCGCCCGGGGTGGGCGCGCGCCAGGTCGCCGATCGCCTGCGGCAGCGCGGGCGGCGGGCCGGCCGGAGCGGTGCGATCGGGCCGAGGGCCCCGACCGGCGACCTGCCTGGCGGCGGGCGCGACCGGATCGTCGACCGGCCCTCCCTCCGGCGCGTCCCCCGCCGACGGCCGCTCCGGCCGCTCCGGCCGCACCGCCGGGCCACCCGTGGCCGGGCCGGCGAACGGCGCCACCGCCCCGCCACCCGCGTCCAGCTCCGCCAGCGGCAGCTCCGGTCGCTCCAGGAGCCGCGCCACCCACTCCTCGAACCGGGCGGCGAACCGCTCGACCGTGGCCGCCTCGTAGAGGTCGGTGTTGTACTCCCAGGCGATCGCCACCGAGTCCGCGGACTCGTGGACCGCGCCGGAGAAGTCGTAGACCACACCGCGCCGCCGCAGCGGGAGCGACTCCAGCGCGAGCGAGCCCAGCCGCAGTTCCTGGCCGGCCCCGGACAGGAAGCGGCTCACCGCGAGCATCCCGCCGTCCTGGGCCTTGTTCTGGCCGAAGCCGATCTCCACCAGCGGCGTCCGGCTGCGGTCGCGCCGGCGGCCGGGGTGTTCGGCGGCCAGCTGCTCCACGACCGTCGCGAAGGGCAGTTGCTGGTGCTCCAGACCCGCCAGCAGCCCGCGGCCCGCCGAGGCGAGCAGGTCGGTGAACGGGAGCTGCGGGTCCACCCGCGTGCGGCACACCACCGGGTTGACGAAGTAGCCGAGCACGTCGGCGAATTCGGAGCGCTGGCGGTTGGTGGTGATGGTCGCGACGGCGATGTCGCGCTCGCCGGTCCAGGCGTGGAGGTAGCCCTGGAAGGCGGCGAGGAGGACGGTGTAGACGGTGCTGCCGTGGCGGCGGGCGAAGTCCTGCAGGGCCTTGACCCGCGGCTGGTCGAACTCGTGGACGTGGAGGGCGCCGCGCTGGCTCTGGACCACCGGGCGGGCCCGGTCGGCGGGGAGTTCGAGGGCGGGCGGCGGGTCGGCGAGGAGGTCGCGCCAGTACGCCCGGTCGCGTTCGGCCGCCGGGCCGGCGAGGGTCTCGGCCTGCCAGCGGACGTAGTCGGTGTAGCCGTGCCGGGGCGCCGGCTGGTACAGCTCGCCGTCGGCGGCGTGGGCGGCGGCGAGGTCGCGCAGGAGGGCGACGGTGGACCAGAAGTCGGTGGCGATGTGGTGCACCGTCACGAGCAGGACCGGGCCGTCGGCGGCGCCGAGGTGCAGCCGGACGCGCAGCGGAGTCTCGCGGTCGAGCTCGAAGGGGCGGAACGCTGTCGCGCTCAGCTGCTCCGTCCGGTCGGGCCAGTCGGCGGGGACGGTGAGCACCGCGAAGTCGACGTCCGCGTGCTCGGCGACGCGCTGGACCGGGCGGCCGTCGCGCAGCGCGAAGGTGGTGCGCAGGGCGGGGTGGCGGTCGACGAGGGCCTGGAAGGCGCGGCGCAGGGCCGCGGGGTCGCAGTGCGAGGTGATCCGGGCCGCGAAGCTCTGGTTGTAGGCGGCGGCCTCCGGGACGAGCTGGTCGGCGTGCCAGATCGCGGACTGGTTGTGGGAGAGCGGGAACTCGCCGACGACGGGCCCGCGGACGACGAGCGCCTCGGTGGGCCCGGCGGTGTCTTCGGCGAGGCGGCGGGCGAGGGTGTCGAGGCTGGCGCCGCCGAGGAGTTCGGGCAGGCCGACGGTGCGGCGCAGGTCGTCCTGGACGGCCATCTTGAGGCGCAGCGCGGCCAGCGAGTCGAGGCCCTGGGCGTGCAGCGGCGCGGCCGGGTCGAGCCGCTCGGGCGGGACGGCCAGCAGGTCGGCGGCGCGTCGGCGGAGGTGTTCGGTGAGGAGGCGGGCGCGTCGGCGCGGGTCGGGTTCGTGCCGGATCCCGGCGGCCGGGCGGTCCGCGTCGGCGTCCACGAGGGCGGCGAGTTCGGCGGCCAGGCGGCCCCGGCGGAGCTTGCCGAGTTCGGTGCGCGGCAGGCCGTCGACGGTCTCGAAGCGCGCCGGGACCTTGTGCCCGGCGAGGCGGGCTCGGCAGTGCGCGCGCAACTCCTCGGCGGGGACCGGGCCGCCGTCGCCCGGTACGACGGCGGCGACGAGCAGGTCGCCGCCGCCGGCCAGGGGGACGCCCACCACGGCCGCCGCGCGGACCGCCGGGTGCGCCTCCAGGACCTCCTCGACCTCGACGGGGTTGACCTTGTGCCCGCCCGTGTCGACCAGGATCCGCTTGCGGCCGGTGAGGTGGAGGCGGCCGTCCTCGTCGAGCCGGCCCAGGTCGCCGGTGAGGTAGCGCCCGGGGCCGGGGCGCAGCAGGGTGCCGCCGGGAGCGAGTTCACCGAGCATGACGGAGCGGCTGGTGACGGCGATCTCGCCGGTGCTGCCGGTCGGCAGGGCGCGGCCGTGCTCGTCCAGCACCTCGACCCGCACCCCGTGCAGGGGGCGGCCGACGGACTCGGGGACGAAGCCGTCGGGGTCGCAGTCCCAGCTGACGCTGCCGGCCTCGGAGCTGCCGTAGGTCTGGCGGACGGGGACGCCGAACCGGGCGAGGAAGCGCTCCCGGACGGCGGGCGGCAGGAAGTTGCTGCCGGAGAGGCAGAGCCGGACGGAGGAGAGGTCGGCGGGGCGGTCCTCGGGCCAGTCGGCGAGGGCGCCGAGCAGGTAGGGCACGGACGGGAGGACGGTGACGCGGTGGCGGGCGACGAGCGCCAGCAGGTCGGCGGGGTCGGGCCCGCCCGCTCCCGCCGCACCGGAGGGCTCGGGCAGGACGAGCGTGGCGCCCGCCAGCACCGCGACGATCATGCAGCAGAACTGGCCGAGCGCGTGGTACAGCGGCACGGGGCAGAGCATGACGTCGTCGGGGGTGACGGCGGCGCTGGCGATGATGTGGTCGGCCTCGGCCAGCTGGTTGTCCTGGCTGCGGCAGATCCGCTTGGGCTCGCCGGTGGAACCGGAGGAGTAGGTGAGCACCCACGCCCGCTCGGGGTCGGCCGGGCGGGCGGGCAGCGCGTCGGCGCGCGTCAGCTCGTCGAAGTCGAAGGAGTGCCCGGCCGCCGCCGGGCCGCCGACGACCACCAGGGCGGCGCCCGGGGCGAGTTCGGCCCAGCGGGGGGCGAGCGCCGCCGTGGTGACCACGACGTCGGGCCGGCCCTCGGCCAGCACCCGGCGGTACTCCGCCTCCGTCAGCCCCGGGTCCAGCGCGAGCACGCGGGCGCCGATGCCCGCCGTGGCGAAGTAACCGACCACGAACTCGGGGCAGTTGGGCAGCGCGAGCAGCAGCAGGCCGTCCGGTCCGAGGCCCAGCGCGTGCAGTCCGCCGCGCGCCCGGGCGATCCGGTCGGCGAGTTCGCCGTGGGAGATCCGGCGCTCGCCGCAGACCAGCGCCGCCCGTCCGGGCCCGCGGTCCGCCACGGCGCGCAGCCGTCCGTCGATCACGCCGCGCCCCCGCTCGCCTCGGCCCGGGCCAGTTCGGCGACCACGTACTCCTGGACGTCGCTGAGGCGGCGGATGAGCCGGGCCCGCTCGCGGTCGATCGCCGGCAGGCCGTACTCGTCCTCCAGCGCGAAGGCCAGTTCGAGCAACGCGAGGGAGTGGTAGCCGAGTTCCTCGACCAGCTCCGGGTCGGGCCGGTCGGCGAGGCCCTGGTCGGGCGCCATGCCGATCACGATGTCGCGGATGTCCTGCCGGATCTCTTCCGCGGTGCGCTGGGTCATGGAGGTTGTCTCTCCCTCTCGAAGGAAACGGGATTCAGTCGCCGACGCGGACGTCGAGCAGGTACGGCCGGGGCGAGGCCAGGGCGGTGCGCAGGGCCCTCGCCAGGCGGGCCGGGTGCTCGACCCGGCCGGCCGCGCAGCCCTGGGCGCGGGCGAGGGCGGCGAAGTCGAGGCCGCCGATCCGCGTGCCGACGGCCTTGCCGAGCCCGAAGCGGTCGGCGAAGCGGTCCACCGTGGCGTAGCGGCCGTTGTTCACAACGACGACGGTCAGCGGCAGGCCGAGTTCGGCGGCGGACCACAGGGCCTGGATCGAGTACATCGCGGAGCCGTCGCCGACCACCGCGATCACCCGCTCGTCGGGCCGGCCGAGCGCCATGCCGACGGCGGCCGGCAGCGAGTGGCCGAGCGAGCCGCTGGCGCACGTGTAGAAGCTCTCGGGCCGCTCGTTGGGCAGGTACTCGCACATCACCGGGCGGCTGCTCGGGGCTTCCTCGACGATGACGCTGCGGGCCGGGCGCAGGTCGGCGATGGTGCGCATCAGCAGCGGCTGGGTGATGACGTCGCTGTCCGGGACGGGGGCCGGTGCGGGCCGCGGGGGCGGGAGTTCGCGGGGGACGGCCGGGTCGAAGGCGAGCAGGTCGCGCACGCCGAGGCGGAGGCCGGTGAGCAGTGCGTCGCCGACCGGGGTCCAGGCGGCGGTGGCCGGGTCGTCGGTGAGCTGGTGGAGCGCTGTACCGGGCGGCAGTACCGGACCGGCGCCCGCCACGTGGTAGGTGAAGACCGGTGCGCCCAGCGACAGCACGAGGTCGTGGCCGGTGAGCCGGGCCACGATCTCCTCGCGCACCGGGGGCAGGAAGCCCGCGAAGAGCGGGTGGGTCTCGGGGAAGGCGCAGCGCGAGGACATCGGCGCGGCCCAGACGGCGGCGCGGTGGCGCTCGGCCAGCTCCACCACCTCGGCGACCGCCCGGTCCTGGTCGACGGCGGCGCCCACCACGAAGGCGGGGCGGGCGGCGCCGGCCAGGGCGCGGCCGACGCGTTCCAGCGCCTCGGGGTCGGCGCGCAGCGTGGTGGAGACCGTCCGGGGTTCGACGGGTTCGCAGGGCCGGTCCCAGTCGTCGGCGGGCACCGAGACCAGGGTCGGGCCGTAGGGCGGTGACATGGCCAGGTAGCAGGCGCGGGCGATGGCGGCCGGGACGTCCTCGGCACGGGCCGGCTCGCGGCTCCACTTGACGTACGGTTTGGGCAGTTCGGCCGCCTGGTCGTTGAGCAGGTACGGTTCCCCGCCGAGCAGCGAGCGGGCCTGCTGGCCGGCGACGACCACGAGCGGGGTGCGGTTGCGCCAGGCGGTGAACAGGCTGCCCATCGCGTGGCCGACGCCGGCGGCGGAGTGCAGGTTGACCACGGCGGGGCGGTGGCCGGCCTGGGCGAAGCCGTCGGCCATGGCCAGCACCACGGACTCCTGGAGCCCGAGGACGTAGCGGAAGTCGGCGGGGAAGTCGCGGAACATCGGCAGCTCGGTGGAGCCGGGGTTGCCGAAGACCGTGGTCATGCCGAGGCTCCGCAGCAGCGCGAAGGTGGCCTCGCGGACGGTGGGCGGGCGGCCGGTCGGCTCGTCCTGACGGGCTGGCACGCTGGTGGTCCCTTCGGGGTCGGGGGTTGCGGCGGTACGGTCCGTACGGGTCAGTCCCGGTCGGCCTCCGAGAGCTCCTTGGCCTCCGACAGCGCCGCCCAGATCCGTTCCGGCTTGAGCGGTGTGGCCGTCAGCCGGTGGGCGATGTGCGGGACGGCGGCGGCGACGGCCCCGGCCACGGTGGCCGGGGCGGGGATGACCCCGCCCTCCCCGAGGCCCTTGAAACCGCCGGGGATGACCGTGCTCGGCGTGCACCGGTGCTCCACCGTGACCGGCGGGACGTCGGCGCAGACCGGGAGCACGTAGTCGGTGAAGCCGGTGGCGAGCGGCCGTCCGGTGGCCGGGTCGTGCACGGCCTCCTCGACCAGGGCGATGCCCAGGCCCTGGACGACGCCGCCGACGATCTGCCCGTCGGCGATGGCCGGGTTCACCAGTACGCCGCTGTCGTTGACGGTCCAGTAGTCCTCGACGGTGACCTCCGCGGTCTCCAGGTCGACCGCGACGGCGGCGCCGTGCGCGCTGTAGGAGTAGGTGATGGCGGGCGGGTCGAAGTCGACGCTCTCCTCCAGCCGGATCCGGTCCGGGTCGGGCCGGCCCCAGCCCCGCCAGCCGCGGGCGGCGACCTCGGACCACGCGGTCGTGGCGTTCCCGGCCGGCCAGCGGAACTGGGCGCCGTCCAGCACCACTTCGTCCGGCGGGGCGCCGAGGTGGGCGGCGGCGAGGGCGTGCATCCGCTCGCGCATCCGCCCGGCGGCCCGCACGAGGGCCCCGCCGGCCAGCGTGACCGAGCGGCTGGCCTGCGAGGTGAGGTCCGAGTAGGGCGCGGTGGCGGTGTCGCCGAGCTCCACGGCGATCCAGTCCAGGGGCACGCCGAGCCGGTCCGCGACGATCTGGGCGAGGGTGGTCTCGATGCCCTGGCCCACCGGGATCACCCCGGCGAACACGGTGACGGTGCCGTCCTGGTTGACCCGCACCCGGGCGCTCTCCCAGCCGGCCCAGTCGATCCGGAACAGTTCCAGCAGCGCGGAGGGGGCGAAGCCGGTGATCTCCACGCTGGCCGTCACCGCGACTCCTCGGCGCACCGTCCCGGTGGACTCCCGGGTGCGCTCCCGGGCCAGTTCGGCGGCGCGGCGCAGCGCGGCGGGGTAGTCGCCGTTGTCGTAGGTGAGCCCGGTGCGCGTGGTGTACGGGAGTTCGTCCGGCCCGAGCAGGTTGTGCAGCCGCAGCCGGACGGGGTCGTGGCCGAGTTCGCGGGCGGCCTCGTCGATCAGCCGTTCGCGGATCCAGGCCGCCTCCTGCATGCCGTAGCCGCGGTAGGCGCCGGTCGGCACGGTGTTGGTGTGGACGGTGGTGATGGTGGCCCCGGCCCGCGGGAACCGGTACGGGCCCTCCAGGGCGAGCCCGGCGACCTGGAACGGGCCGCTGCCGGCCTGGATCGCGAACGCGCCGAGGTCCCCGGTGATCTCGGCGGCGAGCGCGAGGAAGCGCCCGTCCGCGTCCAGGGCGAGGCGGGCGCGGGCCCGCTGGCCGCGGCCCTGGTAGGAGGAGCTCAGGTTCTCGGTGCGGTCCTCGATCCACTTGACCCGGCGGCCGAGCCGCACGGCGGCCAGGCAGACCAGCGCCTCGTCGACGTACAGGGTGACCTTGCCGCCGAACGACCCGCCGACGTCCGGCGTCACCACCCGCACCTGGTCGACCCGCAGGCGCAGCGCGGTGGCGAGCTCCTGGCGGACGGCGTGCGGGGACTGGGTGCTGCTGTGGACCGTCAGGCGCCCGGTGGCGGGGATCCACTCGGCGAGCAGGCCGCGCGGCTCCATCGGGCTGTGGTTGATCCGCTGCACCGCGAACTCGCGCTCCACCACGTGCGGGGCGGCGGCGAGGACGGCGTCGAGCGCGGCCGGGTCGTCGCCGAAGTGGATCCGCCCGCCGATGTTGTCGGGGGCCTCCGGGTAGAGCCGCGGGGCGTCCGGCGCGAGCGCGGCGGCCAGGCCGATCGCGGCGGGCAGCGGGTCGATGTCGACGGCGACCAGCTCCGCGACGTCCTCGGCGAGCGCCCGGCTGCGCGCCACCACCAGGCCGATCGGCTGGCCGACGTAGCGGACGGTGCGGTCGCCGAGGGCCACGGTGCCGGTGAGCTGGCCGGGGATCCGCCAGGCGGTGGGGATCGGGTCGGTGAACCGCTCGATCTCGTCCGGGCCGAGCACCAGCAGCGCCTCGCCGCCGGCCAGCGCCGCCGCCGGGTCGAACCGGGTGATCCGGCCGTGCGCCACCCGGCTGCGCAGCACGACGGCGTGCAGGGCCCCGGCGTCGTCGATGTCGTCGACGAAGCGGCCCTGGCCGCGCACCAGCCGGGGCGCGTGCACGCGCGGGACGGCGCGCCCGATCATGCGGCCGGCGTCGGGACCGGCCCCGCGGCCGACGTCGGACGCGGTCATGCCGTCGCCCCCTCGCCCTGCCAGTGCCGCTCGATGGCGGCGCGGATGCCCGCGTAGCCGGTGCAGCGGCACAGGTGCCCGCGCAGCACCTCGGTCACCGCCTGGTCGGCGCTCAGGCCGGCCCGGTCGGCGTAGGTGAGGCCCATCAGCACGCCGGGCGTGCAGAAGCCGCACTGCAGGCCGTGCTCGTCGGTCATCGCCTGCTGCAGCGGCGCGGGCCGGCCGTCCTCGGCGAGGCCCTCGACCGTTTCCACCCGGCAGCCGTCGGCCTGGCGGGCGAGCATCAGGCAGGAGCGCACCGGTTCGCCGTCCACCAGCACGGTGCAGGCGCCGCACACGCCCTGCTCGCAGGCCACGTGGGTGCCGGTGAGGCCGAGGCCGTGGCGCAGGAAGTCGCTGAGCAGGGTGCGGTCCTCGGCCTCGGCGGTGTGTGCGGTGCCGTTGACGCTCAGGCTGATCGATGTGCCGCTCATCGGTGACGTGGGCACGGGCTAGCTCCCCTCGGTGAGCAGGTGGACGGCGGCCCGGCGGAGGACCGTGCGCAGCAGGTCGCCCCGGAACTCGGCGCTGCCGTGGAGGTCGGAGGGCGGGCGGGTGCCGGCGACGGCCGCGTCGGCGACCTCGCCCAGCGCGCCGTCCGCCGCGGCGGCGCCGTACCCGGCCAGGGCCTGTTCGGCCCCGGTGAGCCGCAGCGGGCGGTCGGCCACCCCGCAGGCGGCGATGCGGGCCTCGGCCACCGCGCCGGCCTCCAGCCGTACGCCCACGCACACGCCGACCAGGGGGAAGCCCGCCCCGCCGCGCCGGGTGACGGACTCGAAGCGGTAGCGGAAGCCGGGCCTGCGCGGGAAGGAGACGGCGGTCAGGAGTTCGTCCGGCCGACGGGCGGTGCGGTGCGGCCCGGTGAAGAACTCCTCGGCGGGCACGGTCCGTTCGCCGCCCGCCCGGCGCAGCCGCAGCGTCGCCCCGAGCGCGACCGCGGTGGCCGCGAGTTGCGCGGCGGGGTCGGCGTGGCAGAGCGAGCCGCCGAGGGTCGCGCGGTGGCGGATCTGCCGGTGCGCCACCCGGGCGGCGGTCTGCGGCACGACGGGCAGCGCTGCTCGCAGCCCCTCGTGCCGTTCCAGGTCGTGCAGCCGGGTCATCGCCCCGACCAGCACGGCCGTGCCGGTCACCTCGACGCCGGCCAGCTCGGTGAGCCGGTTGAGGTCGAGCACCACGGCGGGCCGCACCCGGCGCAGGTTGAGCAGCGGCACGAGGCTCTGCCCGCCGGCCAGCGGGGCGATGCTGTGCCCGGGCGGGTCGAGCAGGGCGAGGGCCTCGTCGAGCGTGCCGGCGGCCCGGTACTCGAAGGGTGCGGGTTTCACGGGGCGGCTCCTTCGACGGTGGCGTCCCCCTCGGCCGGGCCGGCGCCCTCGGTGCGCTCGCGGACCAGGTCGGCGGCGCGCTCCGGGGTCAGGTGGCACAGGGCGTCCAGCACGGTGGCGTCCAGGAGGACGGCCGCGCCGGAGCGTTCCGAGACGAGTTTGAGCCGGGTCCCGTTCCCGGTCGGGTAGCTCGACACCGTGACCGCCGCCGACTCGCAGCAGATCCGGCACAGTTCGGTCTCCCGGCGTTCCTCGGCCGTCCAGGCCAGCCCGTTCATGCCGCTGCCTCGCCTCCCGCGGGCCGGCGCGTGCCGGCCCGCGCTAGAAGATGATCGAGAGTTGCTGGTGCGTGGCGACCTCGGTGTCCAGCAGGACCCGGCGCCGCAGCAGCCGGTAGCCGGCGCCGGGCAGGCAGCGCACGATGTCGTGCCGGGCGGCGGTGGCGAGGGCGGCCTCGCCCCGGCCCCGCGTCCAGGAGGCGAGCACGTTGCACTCCACCCGCCAGGTGTCGGCCTCGGGCGCGGCGAACACCCGCACGCCGCTGATGAAGTGGCGCGTCACCCCGCCCGGGCGGTCGGACCACGCGTGCCGCAGGCCGGTGCGGCCGAGCTTCATCGCGAGGATGTGCTTGGTCGCCTCGAATAGCAGCGCCCGGTCGCTGTGCCGGGGCAGGGCCGGATCCTCGCGCAGCAGCGGGACGGGCACCTGGTAGAGGAAGCGCTCGTCGAGGAGGTCCAGCCAGTCCTGGTGGCGGCCCTCGTCCAGGGCGGCCGACTCCTCGGTGAGGAACGCGCCGGCGGAGGCGTCGAGTTCGACCTGGCGGGCCCCGCGCGGCGGGAACGGCTGGAGCTCGTAGGCGGGCTGGTGGTCCGTGCGGACGGGCTCGCTCATCGTCGCCCTCCGAACGCGGTGCGGGCGGCCTCACGCATCGTCGCCCTCCATCAATTCGGCCCAGCGGCGGTAGAAGGCCCGCTGGTTCTGCTCGGACAGGGTCAGGTACTCGGCGCGGCCGGGGCCCGGGAAGTCCGGCACCGGCTCGCCGAGGCCGAGGCCGAGCGAGAGGTCCAGCGGGGCGCCGTCGGCCACCGTGCCGCCGATCGCGGCGTCGATCCGGGCGAAGTTCTCGAAGTCGTCCATCTCGAAGAGGATTCCGCCGGCCGACTGGGAGCGGGCCTGGAAGGCGTACGAGCGGCGCTTCCACTCCTCGTCCACGTGCCGCTTGGGCACCAGCGTCCAGTAGAGGCACTCGGTGTGCCGGGCGTCGATCGGGTTGTGCACGCGCCACACGAAGTACTTGGTCAGCGGGTCGTCCTCGCGCCCGATCGCCCGGTCGTGCGAGACGCTCAGGAAGGCGGCGTTCGGGAACAGCACGCCGTGCACGACCTCGCAGTGCGAGTTGAAGCGCACCTGCTCGGGCGTCTGCCCGGCGGTGAACGCCTCCCACACCTCGCGCGGGTAGCCGATGTAGGCCGGGTCCTCGACCTTGGCCGGCAGGGTGCGCCGGCCCTTCTCGACGACGTAGCCGGCCCGCACCGCGTGCCCCTGCGGCGTGGGGACGTTGATCCCGATCAGCTCCAGTTCGCCCTTGCCGAGCGTGCCGTCGGCCAGGCTGGAGCCGTAGATGCCCTGCTCGAACGCGGCCTGGTGGGTGGTGCCCATGTGGTAGCCGTCGCCGGCGAAGTTGTCGGTGACGACCTTCCAGTTGCCGGTCGTCACCGAGCGCTGCGGCGGCCCGTACACCTCCCACTCGCCGCCCGCGAGGTCGAGCAGCGCGTCCAGGTACCAGCGGGCGTCGCCCAGGTACTCCTCCAGCGGCGGGGCGCTCTCGCTCCAGGTCGCGAAGACGAAGCCGCGGTAGCAGGTCACCCGGGCCCGGGGCAGGTCGTAGCGGTCCTTGCGGAAGTCCTCCGGGTAGTTGCTGCGCAGCGCGGGCACGCCCACCAGGCGGCCGTCGTTGGCGAACGTCCAGCCGTGGTAACTGCACCGGAAGTGCGCGGCGTTGCCGAACGTCGCCCGGCACAGCTGGGTGCCGCGGTGGCTGCACGAGTTGAGCAGCACGGTGAAGCGGCCCTGTTCGTCGCGGGCCACGATCACGCTGTCGTTGCCGAGCGTGCGGACCAGGTAGTCGCCGGCGTCGGGCAGTTCCGACGCGAACGCCAGTAACTGCCAGGACTCCCGGAACACCCGGCGCAGTTCCCGGTCGAGGACCGCTTCGTCGGAGAACGCCCGACGGTCCAGCGGATATCCGGGCAGGACTTCCTGCCAGGGCAGAGCTTCAGCCATCCGTACTCCACGGGCCGGTCGGCGGACGGGGGAAAACAACAGGGAAAACGGGGGACGCGAAAACGCAGGTTAGGCCGTCCCGCCGCGCACTGGCCAGTGTCCAACCGCAGCCGCCCGAACACCGCGCTGACCTCGGGCGATGGCCCGATCGCCGTTCACCGGTGACGCCTTGTCAGGCGTTCGGCGCCTTTGGTCCACTGAGGCCGTCCACGACCCGAATCCCGCCCGGAGGAATTTCCTTGGCCACCCACGCGCTCGCCGCCGAAGATTTCTCGCACAACGACTTCGAGTACATTCCCGACCCTTTCTCCTTCTACGACCGAATGCGCGCCGAGCACCCGGCGTACCGCTCCGAGAAGATCTTCGGCGGGGCCTGGCTCTTCTTCGGCTACGCCGACTGCCTGGCCCTGATGAAGGACGAGCGGCTCTCCAACGCCCGGGCGGCCGTGCCGCTCTGGTTCCTGCCCGAGGAACAGCGCACCGACTACGCCGACATGCTCGGCGTCTACGAACGCTGGCTGGCCTTCCACGACGGCGCCGAGCACACCAAGAACCGCCGCCAGGCCAACCGCAGTTACGTCCCCTTCACGGACGCCGCGCTGGAGCCCCGGATACAGCGGCTGGTCGACGGGCTGCTCGACGCCGTCGACCCGGCCGGCTTCGACCTGATGACCGACTTCGCCTTCCCGCTGCCGGCCATGGTCATCGCCGACGTCCTCGGCGTGCCCGTCGAGGCGCACCCCGAACTGACCCGCTGGACCGACGACATCGCCTACCTCTTCGGCTCCACCAAGGTCACCGTCGAGCACCTCGACCGCACCCGCACCAGCACCCGCGAACTCGCCGAGTTCCTCGCCTCCCCCGAGTGCGCCAAGCTCTCCGAGGAGCAGAACGGCCTGCTGCACACGCTGCGCACCACCGAGGTCCACGGCCACCGCTTCAGCGACGAGGACGTCGTCGCCCAGGCCGCGCTCCTGCTGTTCGCCGGGGTCGCCTCGATCCGCTACCTCATCGGCAACAGCGTGCAGGCCCTGGAGGAACGCCCGCTGCACGAGCGCGACCTGCTGCTGGACCCGGCCACCGTCGGCCCGGCTGTCGAGGAGCTGCTGCGCTTCTGCACCCCGGTCCAGTTCGTCGGCCGGGTCGCCCGCGAGGACTTCGCCTACACCACCGCCGCCGGCCAGGAGATCGTGCTGCCGGCCCGCCGCCCGATGATGCTGTACGTCGGCTCCGCCAACCGCGACGCCGCCGCCTTCGACCGGGCCGACGAGCTCGTCCTCGACCGCCCGCTGCCCAACCGCCACCTCACCTTCGGCGCCGGCCGCCACCTGTGCTTCGGCGACCCGCTGGTGCGCCAGACCCTCCGGATCGCCCTCGCCACCCTGTACCGGCGCTGGCCCGCGCTGCGCGTCTCGCAGGACGGCTTCAACTGGAACAACAACCTCGGCTTCCACGGCTTCACGTCGCTGCGGGTGAGCGCCTGAGCGGCGACGACCGCCCCCGAATCCGCCGCCCCCGCCGCCACCGCCGACCCACAGGAGCGCTGATGACCCCTCCCCGCCTGCCCCGCCTCGGCAACTTCGTCGACGGCCGGTCCGCCGAACCCGCCGACGGCACGTACACCGAACTGCTCGACCCCTGCACCGGCACCCCGTACCTGCTGGCGCCCGACAGCGGCGAGGAGGACGTCGACCGGGCGATGCGGGCCGCCGCCACCGCCTTCGAGCAGTGGCGCTGGACCAGCCCCGCCGAGCGCCAGGACGCCCTCCTGCGCATCGCCGACGCCCTCGCGGGCCGGCTCGACGAGTTCGCCGCCGCCGAGGCCCGCAGCACCGGCAGCGCGGCGGCGGCCGGCGAGACCCCGCTGATGGTCGACCAGCTGCGCTTCTTCGCCGGCGCCGCCCGGGTGCTGGAGGGCCTGGCCGCGGGCGAGTACTCCCCCGGCCACACCTCCTACACCCGCCGGGAGCCGGTCGGCGTCTGCGCGCAGCTCGCGCCGTGGAACTTCCCGCTGCTGATGGCCGTGCTCAAGAGCGCGCCCGCCCTGGCCGCGGGCAACACCGTGGTGCTCAAGCCCGCCGAGACCACCCCCGAGACGGCCCTGCTGCTCGCCGAGCTGGCCGCCGAGGTGCTGCCGCCCGGGGTGCTCAACGTGGTCTGCGGCGGCCCGGACACCGGGCGGCTCATGGTGCGCCACCCCGTCCCGGCGCTGGTGTCGCTGACCGGATCGGTCGCGGCGGGCACGGAGGTCGCACGGGACGCGGCGGCCGGGCTCAAGCGGGTCCACCTGGAACTGGGCGGCAAGACCCCGGTCGTGGTCTGCGCCGACGCCGACCTCCCGGCCGCCGCCGCGAAGATCGTCGAGGGGGCGTACGGCAACGCCGGCCAGGACTGCACGGCCGCCACCCGGGTGCTGGTCGACCGGGCGGTCCAGGAGGACCTGCTGACGGCGCTCACCAAGGCCGCGCAGGCGGCCCGCCCCGGCCCGCCGGACGACGCCGGCGCGCTGTACGGGCCGCTCAACAACGCCGACCAGCTGGCCCGGGTCGACGGCTTCGTCCGCCGCCTGCCCGCCCACGCGCGGGTCGTCACCGGCGGCCACCGGGTGGGCGAGGCCGGGTACTTCTACGCGCCGACGGTCATCGCCGACGTCCGCCAGGACGACGAGATCGTGCAGCGGGAGGTCTTCGGGCCGGTCATCACCGTGCAGCCGTTCGCCGACGAGGACGAGGCGGTCGCCCTCGCCAACGGCGTCGAGCAGGGCCTGGCCTCCGCGGTGTGGACCACCGACCACGCCCGCGCGATGCGGTTCACCCGCCGGCTGGACTTCGGCTGCGTCTGGGTCAACACCCACCTCGGCTTCCCGAGCGAGATGCCGCACGGCGGCTTCAAGCACTCCGGGTACGGCAAGGACCTGTCGGTGTACGGGTTCGAGGCCTACACCCGGGTGAAGCACGTGATGCACCACCTGGGCGAGTAGCCCGGCCGGCCGGAACACCGAAGGGGCCCGAGCGTTTCGACGCTCGGGCCCCTTCGGTGTCACGCCTGTGTTCAACTGCCGCCGCCGCGCACTCGGACAGCGTCCTGCGCGAGCTGCGCGACGAGCTCCGCCAGCGGCCGTCCGGGCTCGGCGACGGCCGCTTCCGCGAGCCGCCGGAAGTCGGCGGTCAGGCCCTCGACCCAGGCCGGGTCGAAGCGGCGGCGGTCGTACCAGACCTGCCCCTCGATCCGGTCCTCGGTGGGCATCAGCACGAACTCCAGGTCGAACCGGCTCGCCATGCCGCCCGGCGGGTGGACCTGGGTGACCTCCAGGCCGCTCAGCCTCAGCGCGTACTCGGGCCCGACCGCGACCTGGAACAGGATGTTCTCCAGCCCCTCGCCCCGCTCCCCCCGGCCCTGCGGCACGAGGTGGTACGGGACCTCCTGGTGGGCGAGCGAGTCCAGCACGGTGTCCCGGGTCGAGCGCAGCACCTCCAGGAAGCCCGCCTGCGGTTCCAGGTCCAGGCGCAGCACCAGCAGGTTGCACAGGAAGCCGACGGTGCCGGCCAGTTCGGGCCGCGTGCGGTTGGCGAACATCGAGGCGAGCGCGACGTCCCGCTGCCCCTCCCGGCCGTACAGCACGCCGGCGAACAGGGCCAGGGCGGCGACGAAGATCGTCGAGCGCTGCTTGCGGCACAGCGCCGTCAGGCCCACCACCAGCTCCGGCTCCAGGGTGAGGGCGGCCAGTCCGGGCAGCTGGCCGACGCCGTCGCGGATCGCCGACGTGCCGGGCAGCCGGGGCGCCTCGGCCCCGGCCAGGGTGTCGCGCCAGTACTTCTGGCTCTCCGCCAGCACGCCGTCCTCGTAGCGCTGCCGCTGCCACTCGCTGAAGTCGGCGAACTGCCAGGCCGCCTTGCCGGGTTCCGGCGCCGGCTCGCCGCCGGGCCGGTACAGCCGCCCGAGCTCCTGGGAGAGCACCCCGCCCGACCAGCCGTCGGTGGACAGGTGGTGGATGTTCAGCACCAGCACGGACTCCTCCGGCCCGACCGTCAGCAGCGCGGCGTGCAGCGGGGTGACGGCCAGGTCGTGCCGGTGCCGGGCGTGCCGCAGCAGCGCCTCGGCCAGCGCCTCGGGCTCCGGCCCGACCTCCTCCTCGGCCAGCGCGGCCGGCCGGGGCGTGTGGACGTGCTGGACGAGCCTGCGCCGCACCGACTCGTAGGTGGTGCGCAGCGCCTCGTGCCGTTCGACGAGCCGGTCCAGCGCGGTCCGCAGCGCGGGCCGGTCGAGCGGGCCGCGCAGCCGGTAGCAGGCGTTGACGTTCAGCGGGGTGTCGGCGCCGCGGTAGTGCTCCATCATCCAGAGCAGCCGCTGCCCGGGTGTGGCGTCGACGGTCCTCAGGACGGTCATGTGTGAGCCCTTCTGGTGGTGGCGGGGGCTTGGGGTCAGGCCCTAGGACTGGGCCGGCGCGGCCTCCGTGACCGGGGCCGGGCGGGCGGTCCCGGCGGAGTGGCGCACCGCGCGGTTGACGGTGGTCAGCACCGCGAGCAGGATCAGCCAGCCGCCGAAGATCACCGTGGTGGTGCGCGGGCCGAGGCCGTCGATCATCACGCCGCCGATCAGCGCGCCGAGGGACATCGCGCTCATGCCGAGGGTCTGCACCGCGCTGGAGACCCGCCCGCGCAGGTGGTCCGGGGTCGCCGCGAGCCGGTAGCTGGACAGCGCGACCATGTACACCGGCGCCAGCACCGACTCCGCGGCGGCCACCGCACCGAGCAGCCAGGCGTTCGGGGCGACGGCGTAGAGCGGGAACATCAGCGCCTCGACCCACAGCGTCACGGTGGCGATGCGGCCCAGCGGGAAGCGGTCGTTGACCCGGCTGGAGACCAGCGCCCCGACCATCGCACCGACGGCCGCCCCCGTGAAGACGAACCCGATCTCGGTGGGCGAGGCGCCGATCCGCTCGGCCAGCGTGATGATCACCAGGTAGCCGGCGCCGTAGCGGATCGCGTCCGCGGCCGAGATCAGCGCGAGGAAGCGGATCAGCGGCTGGCCCATCAGCCAGCTCAGGCCGGCCCGGACCTCCTTCAGCAGGCCGGCGGGGGTCTCCTCGCTGCGTTCCTCCTGGAACTTCGCCCGGGTGAAGCGCAGCGAGATCGCGGAGAGCACGAAGGAGACCGCGTCCACCACGAACGGCACCGCCCGCCCGAGCGAGTACAGCGCGCCGGCGACCATGCCGCCGCCGATCCGCACGGTGTTCGTCGCGGTCTCGAACCGGCCGAGCGCCGCCCCCAGTTGCCCGGCGCCGACGACGTTCGGCAGGGCCGCCGAGTTGGCCGACTCGAAGAGCGTCTCCAGCACCCCGTTGAGCACGGCCACCGCGCACAGCTGGGCGACCGTCAGGCCGTCCAGCCACATGGCGAGCGGCACGCTGACCGTCACCACGGCGCGGCCCAGATCGCACAGGATCATCGTGGTCTTGCGGTCCCAGCGGTCCGCCAGCGCGCCGGCGAAAGGGCCGAAGAGCAGCCAGGACAGCGAGCTGAGGCCCATCACGAGCCCGGCCTGGGTCGGCGAGCCGGAGACGGCGAGCACCAGCAGCGGCAGCGCGAAGACCTGGACCTGGCTCCCCAGGAACGAGACCACCTGACCGCTGATCAGCAGCCCGAAGTCGCGGTTGCGCCAGAGCCCCTGGGGCTTCTCGGCAGGGTCGGTGTCTGGGGACTGGGCCATGTGGGACCTCTTGTTCGGGGCCGCCGCGGTGCGACGGCCGTGGTGGACCGGACACGGTCAGCGACCGTACTCAGGGCGGATCGTTCACGACAAGTGATCAGGTGTGCACACGGCCGGTCGGCGCACCGAGCGCCGCCCGTTCCCGCCGGACCCGGGCGACGGTGTCCGCGCTCAGGCGGCTCAGCAGGTCCATCGACTCCAGGCCGCGCATCACGCGCGGGGTGAGCAGCCCGATCCGGGCGAGCATGGGCACCACCCGGGAGAACAGCATCTGCCGGTAGCCGGCCAGGCCGGGGTCGGCCAGCGCGAAGGCCGTGCCCTCGGCGGCCGGGACCTCGAATCGCTCCCACAGGTCACCCAGCAGGAAGCGGCGGCGCATGAGTTCGACGGACGCCAGCAGGAAGTCCTCCCTCCACGCCAGTTCGGCCGCCGACAGCCCGGGGACGACGTCGCGCAGCAGCAGCACCCCGAAGGAGACGTGGCGGGCCTCGTCCCGGGCCACCAGGGCGGTGATCTGCTTGATCAGCGGATCGTGGAAGGTGGCCTCCGCCAGCCGGAAGCCGGCCAGTGCCAGCGGCTCGACCAGGCACTGGACGGCCAGCGCGAGGAGGTCCCACTCGGTGGCCCCGAGCGCGTCCGCGAACAGCCGCCGCAGCCCCTCCGAGACCGGGTACGGCTCGGGGACGTGCTCCCCGACGTAGCGCCCGAACGCCTCCGCGTGCCGGGCCTCGTCCCCGGCCTGGCTGACGGCGCACAGCTTCGCCTCGATGTCCGGCAGCACCTCGGCCAGCCGGGCGCCCGCGAGCATCGCCGCCTGCTCGCCGTGCAGGAACTGGCAGACCGTCCAGGCCTGGGTCTGCCAGCGGAAGTCGTCCCAGGCGCGGGGCCCGCGCCGGCCGATCGGCGAGGCGCGCAGCGAGTCCAGCGCGTACGCCGAGCCGGCGGGCAGCGGCTCGCCGAAGGGGACGTCCAGCGACCAGTCGATGTCGGTGGCGGCGTTCCACTGGGCGAGCTTGGCGCCCTCGTAGAGCCGGGCGAGCCCCGAGCCGGCCGTGGAGCGCTCCCAGCTGAGGACGGCGGTCACCGGGGTGTCGACCCGGAGGTCGGCCAGCCCGGCGAGGGCGGTCGGGAGCCGGGGCGCCGCCGGCCGGGGCGGCCGGTCGTCCCGGGGCGGGCGCGTCACGCCCGCCCGGCCTGCTCCGCCATCAGCCGGCGCAGACTGAGCGGGCGCAGGTCGGTCCAGACCCGGTCGATGTGCGCGGTGCACTCGTCGAGGGTGCCGGTGGTGCCCTCGGCGGTCCAGCCGGCCGGGATCTCCTGGTCCTCGGGCCAGACGGAGTACTGCTCCTCGTGGTTGAGGACGACGTGGAAGCGGGCGGTGTCGCTGTCGAACACGGTGTTTCCCTTCTGTGGTTTCGGTCGGGTGATCACGGGGGGGACGGGGACGGGCTCAGCACCCGTCCAGGGCCTCGGCGACGAACCGGGCGATCGCGGCCAGCGGCTCGGGGCGGGTCAGGTCGAAGTGCTCGGCCGCGACCTCGTGCCGGTCGATCCCGCCGGCCGCGTACGGCTCCCAGGCCTCGGCGCCGGGCGCGTCCCCGGACCGGCCGAGGGTCGCGGTGACGTGCAGCACGCGGCCGTCGAACCGTCCGGTCGGGGCGTCCGCCACCGCCCGGACGACGGCCGTCGCGGTGGCGGCGAGGTGGTCGAGCGCGGCGGCGCCGGGGGCGAACCCGCCGCCCTCGCGGCCGAGCAGGTCGGCGACGAGCTCCGCGTCGACGTCCTCGGGTTCCGCGCCCCAGTGTCCGCTCTCGACCGGGTAGGCGTCCAACACGGCCAGCAGGCGCACCTGTTCACCGGCGGCGCGCAGCGCGCAGGCCATGGCGTGCGCGATGTTCCCGCCGGTCGACCAGCCGAGCAGGTGGTAGGGGCCGGCCGGCTGCACCTCGCGGATCCGGTCCACGTAGTCCCCGACCATCGCCGCCAGGTCCGCGGGCCGCTCGGCGCGGCGGTCGAGGCCGCGGGCCTGGAGGCCGTAAACCGGGTGGTCCGGCAGCCCGTCGGCGAGGCCGGTGTAGCAGCGGCCGAGGCCGGTCACCGGGTGGACGCAGAACAGCGGCGGCCGGTCGCCCTCGCCGCCGAGCCGCACCAGCACCCCGGGGTCCGCGGCCGGGCCGCCGTCCAGCAGGGCGGCCAGTCCGGCCGGGCTCGGGGCGCGGAACAGGTCGGTCAGCTCGGCGGGTTCGCCGAGCTCGGCGCGGATCCGGGTGACGAGGCGGGTGGCCAGCAGGGAGTGGCCGCCGAGGTGGAAGAAGTCGTCCTCCACCCCGACCTCGGGCAGGCCGAGCGCCTCGGCGAACAGCCGGCAGAGCGCCTCCTCGCGGGGGCCCCGGGGCGCGCGGGTGACGCGCACCTCGGCCTCGGGGGCGGGCAGGGCGCCGCGGTCCACCTTGCCGTTGCCGGTCAGCGGCAGCGCCTCCAGCACCACGACGGCCGACGGGACGGCGTACTCCGGCAGGACGGTGCCCAGGTGGCGGCGCAGTTCGGCGCCCGTGACGGCCGCGCCCTCGCGCACCACCGCGTAGCCGACCAGCCTCCGGTCTCCCGGGCGGTCCTCCCGGACCACGGCGACGGCGCCGGTCACGTCCGCGCGGCGCTCCAGCGCCGCCGCCACCTCGCCCGGCTCGATCCGGACTCCACGGACCTTCACCTGGTCGTCCGCCCGGCCCACGAAGACGAGTCGGCCGTCCACCGTCCACCGCACGAGGTCTCCCGTGCGGTACATCCGCTCGCCCGGCCCCGCGAAGGGATCCGGGAGGAAGCGCGACGCCGTCAGCCCGGGACGCCCGAGGTAGCCGCGCGCCACCTGCGCCCCGGCGACGTACAGTTCGCCGGCCACGCCCGCCGGCACCGGCCGCAGCCCGGCGTCCAGCACGTAGACCCGGGTGCCGTCGAGCGGGCGGCCGATGGGCGCCCCGCCGTCCGGCCGCAGCGGCTCGCTGGCGGTCGCGCAGACGGTGGTCTCGGTCGGCCCGTAGGCGTTGATCAGCTCCCGGCCGGGTGCCCACCGCGCCACGAGCTCGCCGGGCAGGGCCTCGCCCGCGACGACCAGGACGGCCAGTCCGCCCAGGTCCGCCGCCGACCGCGCGGGCAGCGTCGCGAGGACGGCGGGCGTGATGACGGCGTGGGTGACACCGCGCTCCGCCAGCACCCTCGCGAGCGGCTCGCCGGACCGCGCGTCGGCGGGCGGCAGCACCAGCGCCGCTCCGGCCAGCAGCGCGTTGGCCCACTCGTAGACGGCCGCGTCGAAGCCCGGCGAGGCCAGCTGGAGCAGCGAGCGGCCCGGGCCGAGGCGCAGCTTCGCCGCGGACGCGGCCACCAGGTTGGCGAGGCCGGCGTGCGGGACCTGGACGGCCTTGGGAATGCCGGTGGAGCCGGACGTGTAGATCAGGTAGGCGGCGTTCTGCGGGTGGACCCGGCTAGGCAGGTCCTCGCTCGGATGCGCCGCCACGACGGCCGTCACCGTCGAGTCGTCCAGCAGCAGGCACGGCCCGTCGATCCCCAGCGCCGACGTCGTCAGCACCAGTGACGGACAGGCGTCGGCCAGCATGAACTCCACCCGCTGCCGCGGATATCCCGGATCCACCGGCAGGTACGTCCCACCGGCCTTCAGCACTGCCAGCACGGACACCACAGCGTCTGTGGAGCGAGGCAGCGCCACTGCCACCACCGACTCCGGCCCGACACCCCGCACCACCAGCTCCCGCGCCAACCGGTTCGCCCGCGCGTTCAGCTCACCGAAGCTCACCTCGCGGTCCCCGTCGACCACCGCCGGCGCGAACGGCTGCTCCGCCGCCCTCGCCTCGAACACCTGGTGGGCGAGCAGGCCGGAGTCCGCAGCGCGCACGGCTCCCGTCCCGTGGGCCAGGAGGGCGGCCCGCTCGGCGGGCTCCAGGAGCTCCAGCGCGCCGACCCGGGCTTCCGGGTCCGCCACCATCCCGGACAACAGCCGGACGAACCGCCGCGCGAGCGTCTCCGCCGTCGAGCGGTCGAACAGGTCCGTCGCGAACTCCAGCTCGCCGCCGATCCCGCCCGGCCCGCCGTCGCCGGTCCGGCGCTCCCAGAGGCCGGCCGCGAGGTCGAACTTGGCGTTCGGCAGGTCGACCGGGACCTCCTCGACCTCAAGACCCGGCAGCCCGGCCTCGGACCACGCGTTGTTCTGCAGCACGAGCGCGGTCTGGAAGAGCGGGTGCCGGGCCGCCGACCGGACCGGGTTGAGCACCTCGACCAGCCGCTCGAACGGCACGTCCTGGCTGCCCAGCGCCTCCAGGTCCGCCTCCCGCACCCGGCGCACCAGCTCCCGGACGCTCGGGTCGCCGGAGACGTCGGTGCGCAGCACCAGGGTGTTGGCGAAGAACCCGACCAGGTCGTCGAGCGCCTCGTCCGACCGGCCCGCCACCACCGTGCCGACGGGGATGTCCGCCCCGGCCCCGAGGCGGGACAGCAGCAGCGCCCAGCCCGCCCGCAGCACCATGAACAGCGTCGCCCCGGACTCGCGCGCCAGCGCCACCAGTCCCGCGTGCACGTCGGCGGGCACCTCGACGTCCACCGTGTCGCCCGCGAAGGTCGCGACGGCGGGCCTCGGACGGTCCGACGGCAGCGCCAGCTCCTCCGGCAGGTCGCACAAACGGTCCTTCCAGAAGCCGAGCTGACGATCCATCACATCCGGCTCGCCGAGCACCCGGTGCTGCCAGAGCGCGTAGTCGCCGTACTGGACGGGGAGTTCGGACCAGGCCGGAGCCCCGCCACTCGCACGGCGGGTCGTGTACGCGGCGGTCAGGTCGCGCAGCAGCGGGCCCATCGACCAGCCGTCGCACGCGATGTGGTGCACCACCAGCAGGAACACGTGCTCGTCCGGTGCGACGCGGAACAGCGAGGCGCGCAGCGGAAGTTCGCGCGCCAGGTCGAACTCGTGCCCGGCCGCGGCGGCGATCCGCCCGGGCAGGTCCTCCGGGGCGCAGTCGGCCGCTTCCCAGGGGACGAGCGGTTCGCCCGTCACCGGCACCACGTGCTGCCAGGGCGAGCCGTCCGCCACCGGGAAGACCGTCCGCAGGCTCTCGTGCCGGCCCACCACGTCCTCCAGCGCCGCCCGCAGCGCCCCCTCGTCCAGTGCCCCCTTCAGTCGCAGCGCGGTCGGCACCGTGTACGTCGAGGCGCTCCCGGTGCCCTCCCACTCGCGCAGGAACCAGAGGCGCTGCTGGGCGTACGAGAGCGGCGTCCGCTCGCCGCGCTCCACCGCGACCAGCGGCTCGTGCGGCGCTGCGGTCCGCGACTGCAGCAGCGCGGCGAGCCGGGCGGCCGTCGGTGCCTGGAACAGGTCGCGGATGCCCAGCTCCACGCCGAGCGCCGCCCTGGCCCGGACGAGCAGGCGGATGGCCTGCAGGGAGTGCCCGCCCAGCGCGAAGAAGTCCTCGTCCACACCGACCCTGGGCACGCCCAGGATCTCCGCGAAGAGCCCGGCGAGGAGTTCCTCGCGGGCGTCGCGCGGGGCGTGCGCGACCTGCGCGACGACCGCGGGCGCGGGCAGGGCACGGCGGTCCACCTTGCCGTTGCCCGTCAGCGGCAGCGCCTCCAGCACCACGACGGCCGACGGCACCGCGTACTCCGGCAGCACCGACGCGACCTCGCCGCGCACGGCGGCGGCATCGGGTGAGGCCCCCGCGGCCGGGACGACGTAGCCGACGAGCCTCCGGTCCCCAGGGCGGTCCTCCCGGACCACCGCGACCGCGGCGACGACGTCCGCACAGCGTTCCAGCGCCGCCGACACCTCCCCCAGCTCGATCCGGTAGCCGCGCACCTTCACCTGATCGTCCGACCGCCCCACGAAGGCGAGTTGGCCGTCCGGCAGCCACCGCACCACATCGCCCGTGCGGTACATCCGCTCCCCCGGACCGGCGAAAGGATCCGGGAGGAAGCGCGACGCCGTCAGCCCGGGGCGGCCCAGGTAGCCGCGCGCCACCTGCGCCCCGGCGAGGTACAACTCGCCCGCCACCCCCACCGGCACCGCACGCAGCCCCGCATCCAGCACATAGGCCCGCGTGTTCGTCGTCGCCCGGCCCAGGACCGGCGAACCGGCCGCCGACAGCGGCGTCATCACCGTGTCGACGGCGCACTCGGCCGGTCCGTACGCGTTGTGCGCGACCAGGCCGGGCGTCGCGCGCAGCCGCTCCCACAGCGGTGCCGGGAGCGCCTCGCCGCCCAGGAGCAGGGTCCGCACGACGGGCAGGCCCTCGGCCGGATCCGGGTCGAGCAGTCCCTCCTCGACCAGTTCCGCCGCGTAGGCGGGCGTGGTGTCCAGCAGGTCGACGCCCGCGCGGCGTAGGTCCGCCACGGCGGCGGGGCCGTCCCGGCGGGTCTCCTCGTCCAGCACGTACAGCTCGTGTCCGAGGAACAGCGCGCTCAGCGACTGCCAGCTCGCGTCGAAGGAGGACGACGACGTGCTCGCGACGCGGGCCCGGGAGCGGCCCGTCGCGGCGAGGTGGTCGGCCAGGACCGAGCGGTCGAGGTGCCGGGCGAGGTTGGCGAGGCCGGCGTGCGGGACCTGGACGGCCTTGGGGGTACCGGTGGAGCCGGACGTGTAGATCAGGTAGGCGGCGTTCTGCGGGTGGACCCGGCAGGGCAGGTCCTCGCTCCCATGCGCCGCCACGGCGTCCATCACCGTCGGATCGTCGAGCAGCAGGCACGGCCCGTCGATCCCCAGCGCCGACGTCGTCAGCACCAGCGACGGACGGGCGTCCGCCAGCATGAACTCCACCCGCTGCCGCGGATACCCCGGATCCACCGGCAGGTACGTCCCACCGGCCTTCAGCACCGCCAGCACGGACACCACGGCGTCTGCGGAGCGAGGCAGCGCCACCGCCACCACCGACTCCGGCCCCACACCCCGCACCACCAGCTCGCGAGCCAGCCGGTTCGCCCGCGCGTTCAGCTCACCGAAGCTCAGCTCGTGGTCGCCGAACACCAGAGCGCGTTCGGCCGGGCGCGTCCTCGCCTGCTGCTCGAAGAGCCGGTGCACCGGCTCGGCGTCGGGCTCGGGCGTCACGGCACCGGCCCACTCCTCCAACTGGTCTCGCTCCGAGTCCTCCAGGAGCCCCAGCGCGCCCACCCGGGTGTCCGGGTCCGCCACCATCCCGGACAACAGCCGGACGAACCGCCGGGCGAGCGTCTCCGCCGTCGAGCGGTCGAACAGGTCCGTCGCGAACTCCAGCTCGCCGCCGATCCCGCCCGGCCCGCCGGCCGCCGACGTCAGCTCCCAGCAGTCCACCGACAGGTCGAACTTGGCGATCCGGTGCTCGACCGGAACGTCCTCGGTCTCCAGTCCGGGCAGGTCCAGCTCGGACCAGGTGGTGTTCTGGAGGATCAGCAGCGTCTGGAAGAGCGGGTGCCGGGCCGCCGACCTGGCCGGGTTCAGGACCTCGACCAGGCGCTCGAACGGCACGTCCTGACTGCCCAGCGCGTCCAGGTCCGCCTCGCGGACCCGGCGCAGCAACTCGCGCACACTCGGATCGCCCGACAGATCCGTCCGCAGCACCAGCGTGTTGACGAAGAACCCGATCAGCTCGTCCAACGCCTCGTCCGACCGGCCCGCCACCACCGTGCCCACGGGGATGTCGGTGCCGGCGCCCAGCCGCGACAGCAGCAGCGCCCACCCCGCCCGCAGCACCATGAACAGCGTCGCACCACTCTCACGAGCCAGCGCCACCAGCCCGGCGTGCACGTCGGCGGGTATCGCGAGGTCCACGGTGTCGCCCGCGAAGGTCGCGACGGCGGGCCTCGGACGGTCCGACGGCAGCGCCAGCTCCTCCGGCATGCCGGCCAGCCGCTCGCGCCAGAAGTCGAGTTGACGGTTCATCAGTGAATCGGAGTCATCCTCCTCACCCAGCACGCCGCGCTGCCAGAGCGCGTAGTCGCCGTACTGGACGCCGAGTTCGGACCACGCCGGAGGCTCGCCCGTCCCGCTGCGGGCCGCGTACGCGGCGGTGAGGTCGCGCAGCAGCGGTTCCATCGACCAGCCGTCGCACGCGATGTGGTGCATCACCAGCAGGAACACGTGCTCATCGGGAGCGATCCGGAACAGCCAGGCCCGGAGCGGGAGTTCGCTCGCGAGGTCGAAGACGCCGTGCACGGCCCCGTCGATCAGGCCGGTGACGGCCTCCGCCGCACACGCCACGCTCTCCCAGGGCACGAGCGGCTCGCCCGTCACCGGCACCACGTGCTGCCACGGCACGCCGTCGACGACCGGGAACACCGTCCGCAGGCTCTCGTGCCGGCCCACCACGTCCTCCAGCGCCGCCCGCAAAGCGCCCTCGTCCAGCGCGCCCCGCAGCCGGACGGTCAGCGGCATCGCGTACGTCGCCGTCCGGGCCTCGCTGTCCACGGTCCCGAGGAACCAGAGGCGCTGCTGGGCGTGCGACAGCGGGAGCCGCTCGGGGCGCTCGACGGGCCGCAGCGGCGGCCTCGGGTCGACCTCGCCGCGCTGGTCGAGCAGAGCGGTCAGCCCGGCCACGGTCGGCGCCTGGAACAGGTCGCGGATACCCAGCTCCACGCCGAGCACCGAGCGGACCCGGGCGACGAGGCGCATGGCCAGCAGCGAGTGCCCGCCGAGCGCGAAGAAGTCGTCCTCCACACCGACCTGCGCACGGCCCAGCACCTGCTCGAACAGCCCGCACAGCACTTCCTCCCGCGCGTCCCGGGGCGCCCGCGTGACATGCACCTCGGCCTCCGGCGCGGGCAACGCACGGCGGTCCACCTTGCCGTTGCCGGTCAGCGGCAGCGCCTCCAGCAGCACGACGGCCGACGGCACCGCGTACTCCGGCAGCACCGACGCGACCTCGCCGCGCACGGCGGCACCCGTGACGGCCGCGCCCTCGCGCGCCACCGCGTACCCGACGAGCCGCCGGTCTCCCGGGCGGTCCTCCCGGACCACCGCGACCGCGGCGACGACGTCCGCACAGCGCTCCAGCGCCGCCGACACCTCACCGAGCTCGATCCGGAACCCGCGCACCTTCACCTGGTCGTCCGCCCGTCCCAGGAAGGCGAGTTGGCCGTCCGGCAGCCACCGCACCACATCACCAGTCCGGTACATCCGCTCCCCCGGACCACCGAACGGGTCCGGCAGGAACCGCGACGCCGACAGCCCGGGGCGGCCCAGGTAGCCGCGCGCCACCTGCGCCCCGGCGAGGTACAACTCGCCTGCCACGCCCACCGGCACCGGACGCAGCCCCGCGTCCAGCACGTAGGCCCGCGTGTTCGTCGTCGCCCGCCCGAGCAGCGGCCCGTCGGTGTCGCCGAACCACGCCGCCAGCGCGTCCACGGTGTTCTCCGTCGGGCCGTAGGTGTTCTGCCCGGTCCACCCCGGCGCGTCCAGCATCCGGCGCCACAGCGACTCCGGCAGCGCCTCGCCGCCGACCACGAGGGTCCGGGGCGAGCGCGGGTCCGCCTCCAGCAGGCCCTGCTCGACCAGTTCGGCGGCGTAGCCCGGCGTCGTCTCCAGCAGTTCGATGCCTTCCCGCCCGATGTACTCGGCCAGTCGGGCGGCGTCGCGGCGGTCGTCGTCGTCCGTCAGGTGCAGTTCGTGGCCGAGGAACAGCCCGAGCACCGGGGTCCAGCTGGAGTCGAAGGCCAGCGGCGCGGTCGAGATCATGCGGATCCGGGTGGCGCCCGAGCGGGCCCGGTGACCGGCGAAGGTCACGCGCTCGTAGTGGTGGCAGAGGTTGGCGAGGCTGCCGTGGTCGATCACGACGCCCTTGGGCCGGCCCGTCGAACCCGACGTGTAGATGACGTACGCCGCGTGCCGCGGAGCCAAGGCCACCGCGAGGTCCTCATCGCCGTGCCGCGCCACCGCCTCATCGTCGAGCAGCAGTTGAGCGACCTGCGGATAGCCGGCGCCCAGCTCCCGATCGGCGACCAGCACCTCCGGAGCCGCGTCCGCCAGCATGAACTCCACCCGCTCACGCGGATACTCCGCGTCGATCGGCAGATACGTACCACCCGCCTTCAACACCGCCAGCAGCGCCACCACCGACTCCACCGACCGCGGCAACAGCACCGCGACCCGCACCTCCGGCCCCACACCCCGCGCCACCAGCTCACGCGCCACCCGGTTCGCCCGCGCGTTCAGCTCACCGAAGGTCCAGGCCCGGCCGCCGAACACCAGTGCCCGCTCGTCCGGGCGGCTCCGGGCCTGCTCCTCGAAGAGCCGGTGCACCGGTTCACGGTCCACGGCCGGCTCGACGACACCGGCCCACTCCTCCAGCAACCGGTGCCGCTCCGACGGCTCCAGCACCTCCAGCGCGCCCACCCGGGCGTCCGGCTCCGCCGCCATCGCCGCGAGCACCCGGACGAACCGGCGGGCCAGGTCCTCGGCGGTCGACCGGTCGAACAGGTCGCTCGCGTACTCCAACTGGCCGCCGAGTCCGACCGGTTCACCCGTCGAGCCCGCCTGCTCCCAGAAGTCGACGGACAGGTCGAACTTCGCGATCCGGTGGTCCACCGGGATCTCGTCGACCCGCAGGCCCGACAGGCCCGGCTCCGACCACGCGTTGTTCTGGAGGATCAACATGGTCTGGAAGAGCGGGTGCCGGGCCGCCGACCTGGCCGGGTTCAGGACCTCGACCAGTCGCTCGAACGGCACGTCCTGACTGCCCAGCGCATCCAGGTCCGCCTCGCGCACCCGGCGCAGCAGCTCGCGCACGCTCGGATCGCCCGACAGATCCGTCCGCAGCACCAGCGTGTTGACGAAGAACCCGACCAGGTCGTCCAACGCCTCGTCCGAACGGCCCGCCACCACCGTGCCCACGGGGATGTCGGTGCCGGCCCCGAGGCGGGACAGCAGCAGCGCCCACCCCGCCCGCAGCACCATGAACAGCGTCGCCCCGGACTCCCGCGCCAGCGCCACCAGCCCGGCGTGCACCTCCGCCGGCACCGCCACGTCGACCACGCCGCCGGCGAAGCCCGGTTCGAGGGGCCGCGGCCGGTCGGTGGGCAGCGTGAGCTCCTCCGGCAGGCCGGACAGCCGCGAGCGCCAGAAGTCGAGCTGACGGTTCGCCAAGGACTCGGAATCGTCCTCCGCGCCCAGCACACCGCGCTGCCACAGCGCGTAGTCGCCGTACTGCACCGGGAGTTCGGACCACCCCGGAGCGTCGCCGGTCGTGCTGCGGGTGGCGTGGGCGGCGGCGAGGTCGCGCAGCAGCGGTCCCATCGACCAGCCGTCGCACGCGATGTGGTGCACCACGAGGAGCAGCACGTGCTCCTCCGGGGCGATCCTGAACAGCCATGCCCGGAGCGGGAGTTCATTCGCGAGGTCGAAGCCGTGGCCGGACGCCGCCGCCAGCCGCTCGTCGAGCTCATCCCGCCCGCACGCCGACACCTCCCACGGGACGAGCGGTTCGCCCGTCACCGGCACGACCTGCTGCCACGGCACGCCGTCGACGACCGGGAACACCGTCCGCAGGCTCTCGTGCCGGCCCACCACGTCCTCCAGCGCCGCCCGCAGCGCACCCTCGTCCAGCGCGCCCCGCAGCCGCAGTGCGGTCGGCACCGTGTACGTCGAGGCGCCGCTCGCCCGTTCCCACTCGCGCAGGAACCAGAGGCGCTGCTGGGCGTACGAGAGCGGGAGCCGCTCGGGCCGCTCGACGGGCCGCAGCGGCGGCCGCGGGGCCACCGCGCCGCGCTGGTCGAGCAGGGCGGTCAGCCCGGCCACGGTCGGCGCCTGGAACAGGTCGCGGATGCCCAGCTCCACGCCGAGCGCCGAACGGACCCGGCTGACCAGGCGCGTCGCCAGCAGGGAGTGCCCGCCCAGCTCGAAGAAGTCGTCCTCCACACCGACCCGCGGCCGCCCGAGCACCTGCTCGAACAGCCCGCACAGCACCTCCTCCCGCGCGTCCCGGGGCGCCCGCGTGACATGCACCTCGGCCTCCGGCGCGGGCAGCGCCCGGCGGTCCACCTTGCCGTTCCCCGTCAGCGGCAGCGCCTCCAGCACCACCACCGCCGACGGCACCGCATACTCCGGCAGCGCCGACGCCACCTCCCTGCGCACGGCGGCGGGATCCGGCACGGCTCCGGCGGCGGGGACGACGTACGCCACGAGCCGGCGGTCCCCCGGGCGGTCCTCCCGGACCACGGTGACGGCGGCCGAGACGTCCGCACAGCGCTCCAGCGCCGCCGACACCTCGCCCAGCTCGATCCGGAAGCCGCGCACCTTCACCTGGTCGTCCGCCCGGCCCAGGAACACGAGTTGGCCGTCCGCCGTCCACCGCACGAGGTCTCCCGTGCGGTACATCCGCTCGCCCGGCCCCGCGAAGGGATCCGGGAGGAAGCGCGACGCCGTCAGCCCGGGACGCCCGAGGTAGCCGCGCGCCACCTGCGCCCCGGACACGTACAGCTCCCCGATCACCCCGGCCGGCACCGGACGCAGCGCGGCGTCCAGCACGTAGGCCCGCGTGTTCGTCGTCGCCCGGCCCAGCACCGGCGACGGCGCGACGGCGAACCACGCCATCAGCGCGTCCACGGTGTTCTCCGTCGGGCCATAGGTGTTCTGTCCGGTCCACCCCGGCGTCGCCAGCACGCGCCGCCAGAGCGACTCCGACACCGCCTCGCCGCCGACGTTCAGCATGCGCGCGAAGCCGGACTCCCCGTCCAGGAGCCCCTGTTCGACCAGTTCCGCCGCGTAGCCCGGAGTGGTGTCGAGGAACTCGACCCGGGCCCGCTCCAGGTACTCCACCAGCCGCGCGGCGTCGCGTCGGGTCTCGTCGTCCAGCAGGTGCAGCTCGTGGCCGACGAACATGGCCAGCAGCGCCACCCAGCACGAGTCGAACGCGAGCGGGGCCGTCGTGGCGACGCTCGCCCGCTCCCGGCCGGTAGCGGCCAGCAGTTCGGCGTAGGTGGTGACCTCGTAGTGGTGGCAGAGGTTGGCGAGGCTGCCGTGGTCGATCACGACGCCCTTCGGCCGGCCCGTCGAACCCGACGTGTAGATGACGTACGCCGCGTGCCGCGGAGCCAGGGCCACCGCGAGATCCTCATCGGCGTGCCGCGCCACCGCCTCGTCGTCGAGCAGCAGTTGAGCGACCTGCGGATAGCCAGCGCCCAGCTCCCGATCGGTGACCAGCACCTCCGGAGCCGCGTCCGCCAGCATGAACTCCACCCGCTCACGCGGATACTCCGCGTCGATCGGCAGATACGTACCACCCGCCTTCAACACCGCCAGCAGCGCCACCACCGACTCCACCGACCGCGGCAACAGCACCGCGACCCGCACCTCCGGCCCCACACCCCGCGCCACCAGCTCACGCGCCACCCGGTTCGCCCGCGCGTTCAGCTCACCGAAGCCCAACTCCCGGTCTTCACAGACCAGAGCACGTTCGTCCGGGCTCGTCCGTGCCTGCCGCTCGAACAGCCGGTGCACCGGCTCGGGGTCGGCCGCCGGCTCGACGACACCGGCCCACTCCTCCAGCAGCCGGTGCCGCTCCGACGGCTCCAGCACCTCCAGCGCCCCCACCCGGACGTCCGGATCGGCCACCATCCCCGCCAGCACCCGGACGAACCGCTCCACCAGCCCCTCGGCCGTCGGCCGGTCGAACAGGTCGCTCGCGTACTCCAACTGACCGCCGAGGCCGGCCGGCTGCCCGTCCTCGGCGAAGTGCTCCCAGGCGTCCAGGGACAGGTCGAACTTTGAGATCCGGTGGTCCACCCGGAACTCCTCGGTCTCCAGGCCCGGCAGCCGCAAGGTCGTCCAGGAGTTGTTCTGCAGCACCACCATGGTCTGGAAGAGCGGGTGCCGGGCCGCCGACCTGACCGGGTTCACCACCTCGACCAGTCGCTCGAACGGCACCTCCTGGCGCCCGAAGGCGTCCAGGTCCGCCTCGCGCACCCGGCGCAGCAGCTCGCGCACGCTCGGATCGCCCGACAGGTCCGTCCGCAGCACCAGCGTGTTGACGAAGAAGCCGATCAGATCGTCCAACGCCTCGTCCGAACGGCCCGCCACCACCGTGCCGATCGGAATGTCCGCCCCGGCGCCCAGCCGCGACAGCAGCAGCGCCCACCCCGCCCGCAGCACCATGAACAGCGTCGCGCCGCATTCCCGCGCCAGCGCCACCAGCCCGGCGTGCACGTCGGCGGGTATCGCGAGGTCCACGGTGTCGCCCGCGAAGGTCGCGACGGCGGGCCTCGGACGGTCCGACGGCAGCGCCAGCTCCTCCGGCAGGCCCTCCAGCCGCTCGCGCCAGAAGTCGAGCTGACGATCCATCAGTGAGCCGGGATCGTCCTCCTCGCCCAGCACCTCCCGCTGCCACAGCGCGTAGTCCCCGTACTGCACCGGGAGTCGCGACGACCAGACCGGCGCCTCGCCCGTCGCGCCACGCGCGTCGTACGCGGCGGCCAGGTCACGCAGCAGCGGCCCCATCGACCAGCCGTCGCACGCGATGTGGTGCACCACGAGCAGGAACACGTGCTCCTGCGGCGCCGTCCGGAACAGCGAGGCCCGCAGGGGCAGTTCGCGTGCCAGGTCGAAGGCCCGGGCCACGGTCGCGTCGACCAGCCCGGTCAGCTCCCGCTCGGCACACTCCCGCACCTCCAGCGGCACCAGCGGCTCGCCCGTCACCGGCACGACCTGCTGCCACGGCACGCCGTCCACCGCGGGGAAGACCGTCCGGAGGCTCTCATGCCGCCCCGCCACGTCCTCCAGCGCCGCCCGCAAAGCGCCCTCGTCCAGCGCACCCCGCAGCCGCACCGCGACGACCTCGTTGTAGACGGCCGCGCCCTCCTCCAACTCCCGGAGGAACCACAGGCGTTGCTGGGCGTACGAGAGCGGGAGCAGCTCGGGGCGCGCCATCGCCTGCAGCGGCGCCCGCTTCTCCGCCGCGCCGCTGTCGAGCAGTTCGGCGACGCCGGCGACGGTCGAGGCGTCGAAGAAGTCCCGGATGCCGATCTCCACCCCGAAGACCGCCCGGATCCGCCCGAGCAGCCAGGTGGCCAGCAGCGAGTGCCCGCCGAGGTCGAAGAAGTCGTCCTCCACCCCGACCCGCGGCCGCTCCAGCACCTGCTCGAACAGCCCGCACAGCACCTCCTCGCGCGCCGTCCGAGGCACTCGGGGCTCACTGGCGAAGGGCTGGTCGGGGTTGGTCGGCATGGTGTCACCTCAGCGGGATCGTGGGGCTTCGGGGCTCCCTGGCAGGCGGGCGCAGGGGCATCACAAGGGAGAAGGGCACTAGGGGGAAGGGCACGCGGCACAGCGCGCGCGGACGGACGGCCGGGCACCGCCGAAGCCGTCGCAGCGCATCATGGCCCGAGGGGCCGGGCGTCCACCAGGGCCGTGGCCGACGGTCAGCCGAGCGCCAGGACGAACTCGACCTCCGGCGGCTCACCGGCGTCCGGGGCGTGCCGGGCGAGCGCCTCGCACACCGCCCGCCGCCAGTCCTCCGAGACGGCGGGCGGCACCAGTTGCTGACGGCACCCCGCGCCCGGCGCCGCGGCGGGCACCGCGACCCGGTAGTGCGCCTGCTCGTCCGCGTCCAGGCCCGGGAACCACGCGTCGTAGTCCCCCGGCCGGCCGTCCAGGCTCCAGCGCAGCCGGACGGGCCGCCCGTGCCGTTCGGCCAGCCGGTGGACGGCCTCCGGGTCGAGGCCGGGCGCGCCCGGCCCGTCGACCGGCTCCGCCCGGCGTGCCGCGTGCAGCCGGCGGGCCTCGCCCAGGCGGGCGTTGGCGATCCCGCTGACGCCGAACGCCGCGGCGTCGCCCGCCAGCAGCCAGTCGAGCTCGTCGAGCCCGATCCGGGCGGCGGGCCGCCACGGGCCGGCCTCCGCCGGGGCCGGGCAGCCCACGTGCAGGACGGCGTCGTAGCGGAACAGCGTCATCTCGGTGAGCGCCGCGCCCAGGCGCGGGGCGAGCTCGACCGCCGTGATCGCCGGGAAGCGCCGCGGCAGGTCCGCCAGGTAGCCGGGGTCGACGCTCAGCTCGACGTCACCGGCGAGTTCGACCGCCACGTGGTCCAGGCGCAGGCCGCTGCGCGGTCCCGGCTCCCGCCGCAGCTCGTGCTTGAGCACCGCGAAGTGCTCCAGCAGGCGGGAGTCCCGCAGGTCGCCGAGGAACACGTGCCCGCCGGGCGCCATCCGCGGCAGCGTCGCGGCGATCACCGACTCCAGGTACGCCACCGAAGGGAAGTACTGGACGACCGAGTTGACGACGGCGGTGTCGTACCCGCCCGGCGCCGCGGCCGGCGGGGCGGGCACGTCGGCCGCGGCCTCCGCCACCGCGATCACGGCCTCCGGGCGGCCCCGGCGCAGGTCGTCGCCCAGCCGGCGCAGCAGGCGCACCGCCTCGGCGGAGAAGTCCGTCGCGGTGTACTCGCGGACGCCGAGCCGCTCGACCAGCGGCCGCGCGAGCAGTCCGGTGCCGGCGCCGATCTCCAGGACGGCGCGGGGTCCGAGCCGGGCGAGCCGCTCCACCGTGGTGTCCACCCACTCGGCCATGTGCGCGGCGCCGATCGGCCGGCCGGTGAAGCTGTCGGTCCACCCCGCCAGCCGGCCCGCCTCCGGACCGTCGTCGTCCGCGACCAGCCCGTACGCGTCCTCGAACACGGCCTGCCAGGACTCGACCACGACGGCCTCGTCGTCCTCGTCACCCGCCGGCCCGGGTTCGGGCAGCACCTCGACGAGCAGCCGCCGCGCCCCGGCCCCGTCGGCCCGCACGGTCACCGCCCGCACCGGCACCAACGGGGCCAGCGCGGCGGCGACCACGCCGGACAGGTCCGGCCGGGCGTCGTTCTCATGCTCACGCTCTCGCACTGACACAGCATCAACTCCTGGATCGGGGTGCCGGAAACGGAGGTCCGCCCGCGAACGGCGGGCCACTGCTGCGCCATTTACCTGGAGCCGCGAACGGTCTGTCAATCGATCACCGCGCCCCCCGGTGTCCAACCGCAGACGCCCGCGGTTGGACACCCGGCCGCCCGTCCGCGGACACCCGCCCCGCGCTGCTACCCTCGCGGACCGGCCCCTTCCGCTCCGGGTCGACCGGCGGCCCCGGCGGTTTCGATCAACCCCCGACGGGCCCGCGCGCTATACGTTTGTCCTCGTCGCCCGCGCCGCCCCGAGGAGAACCGTCATGGCCGACCAGACCCGCGCCCACCTGCTCACGGCCATCGAGCTCGCGGCCTCCGCCCGGGCCCACGGCAACCACCCGTTCGGCGCCCTGCTGACCGACGGCGCCGGCGGCGTCCTGCTCACCGCCGAGAACACCGTGCTCACGGACCACGACGTCACCGCCCACGCCGAGACCAACCTCGTCCGCCAGGCCTCCCGCCACCTCGCCCCGACCCAGCTCACCGGCGCCACGCTGTACTCCAGCACCGAACCGTGCGCCATGTGCGCCGGGGCGATCTACTGGAGCGGCATCCGCCGGGTCGTCTACGCCCTCGCCGCCCCCGAGCTGAACGCCATCGCCGGCGTGGACCCGGACGAGCCCGTCCTCGCCCTCCCCTGCCGCGACGTCTTCGCCGCCGGCGGCAACACCGTCACCGTCTCGGGCCCCCACCTCTACGACGAGGCCGCCGCCGTCCACACGGGCTACTGGGGATAGCCGCCCGGTGCGGATCCGCGGCCGACAAACGACGTGACCTCCCGACCGGGTCGGTGTTACGGTGGAGCGGTTCGTGTTCGACCGGATCGAGGAAGTGGGGAGGTGGGGTTGATGACCGCGCTCAAGGCCGTCGCCGTGCGCAGCGCCCGGGTCACCCTCACGTCCCGGGCGTCGGCCTGACCCCGCCCTCGAATCCCCCTTCCCCGCCGGGAGCGTGAGCTCGCGGGGCCGGGGACGCGTCGCCGTCCCCGGACGAACACACCACACCGGAACGGATCTTCGTTCATCATGACCATCTCCACCACCTCCACCCCGCGCTGGACCACCCGCACCGAGACCGCCGACGACGTCCCGGCCGTCCGGGAGATCGTCCTCGCCGCGTTCGGGTCGCCGTCGGAGGCCGACCTCGTCGACGCCCTGCGGACGGACGGGGCCTGGATCGACGAGCTGTCCGTGCTGGCCGTCACCCCCGACGGCCGCCGGGTCGGCCACGCGCTGCTCACGCGCTGCCACATCGGCGACACCCCCGCCCTGTGCCTGGCCCCCTGCGCCGTCCTCCCGGAGTACCAGCGCACCGGCGCCGGCTCCGCCGCGATCCGCGCCGCGCTCGACGAGGCACGCCGCCTGGGCGAGCGCTTCGTCGTCGTCCTCGGGCACCCGGACTACTACCCGCGCTTCGGCTTCGGCCGGGCCTCCGCCCACGGGATCGGGCTGAGCATCGAGGTGCCGGACGAGGCGCTGATGGCGCTGGGCCTGGACCCGGAGCACCACCCGCTGCCGTCCGGCACGGTCCGGTACGCGGCTCCGTTCGGAATCTGACGGTCCAAGCCCTCCGGCACAACCCTCCGGCACAGCCCTCCGCGGCCGGGACAGACGCCCTGTTCCGGCCGCGGAGGCGTCCGCATACGGACATACCGACTGCTGTTCCATCCGAGTTCAACCGCGCGCTCCTGACGCCGCCCCGCGCACCCCCTACCTTCCGTGGGGGACTGCGAGAAGGGGCCATGAACGACAGACAACATGCCGTACGGGCACGCGGATTGACGAAGCACTTCGGTGACGTCGTGGCGCTCGACGGGGTCGGGCTCGACCTGGCGGCCGGGCGGATCCACGGGCTGGCCGGGCCGAACGGGGCCGGGAAGACGACGCTGCTCGGGCTGCTGCTGGGCCTGGCCGTCGCCGACGGGGGCGAGTTGGAGGTGCTGGGCAGACCCGTCGGACGGGCCCTCGCCGCACCGCCCGGCGTCGCCGGGTTCGTCGACGGCCCCGGCCTCTACCCGTCCCTCACCGCCCGCCGGAACCTGGCCGCCCTCGCGGCCCTGACCGGCCAGGACGCCCGCACCGGCCGCATCGACGGGGCCCTGGCCGAGGTCGGGCTGAGCGACGTCGCGGACGACCGCGTGCGCGGGTTCTCCCTCGGCATGC
This sequence comes from Kitasatospora sp. NPDC057936, assembly GCF_042887525.1. Taxonomy (NCBI): domain Bacteria; kingdom Bacillati; phylum Actinomycetota; class Actinomycetes; order Kitasatosporales; family Streptomycetaceae; genus Kitasatospora; species Kitasatospora sp. NPDC057936. The sequence goes on along the minus strand of NZ_JBHVPD010000001.1, from coordinate 239,724 downwards.
GCCAGCGCCTCGGACTGGCCGCCGCGCTGCTCACGGACCCGCGCCTGCTGGTGCTCGACGAGCCGTCCAACGGCCTCGACCCGGCGGGCAAGCAGCACGTGCACCGGGCGCTGCGCCGCCTCGCGGACGACGGCGTGACCGTCGTGCTCTCCAGCCACCGCATGGACGACCTGGAGGCGCTCTGCGACGAGGTCACGATCCTCGCGACGGGCCGGGTCCGCTTCTCCGGCCCGCTGGAGAAGCTCGCGGCCGACAGCCCCGAGCTCGACTACCGCCTGCTCACGTCCGATCCGTCGGCCGCCCGGGCCGTGGCCGCCGAGACCCCGGGCATCAGGGCCGTCACCGGGACCGGGCCCCGGCGCGCGGCCGGGACGCTCGTCGTGCGCGCTTCGGCGCCGGCCGTCGAGCAGTTCGTGGGTGCCCTGGTGCACGCGGGCATCGGGGTGCGGGAAGTCGCTCCCGTGGTCCCGCCGCTGGAGGCCGCGTTCCTCGCCCTGACCGACCAGCAGGAGGGCGCCCGATGAGCACCGCACTCGCATCCCCGAAGGCGGCCCCCGGAACGCGGCCGGTACCGGTCGCCCGGGTGTACCGCTTCGAGGTCGTCAAGCTCGTCTCCCAGTGGCGGATCCGCCTGCTGGTGCTGGCCTGCTGGACGCTGCCCGGCCTGTTCGTCGCCGCCGTGGCCCAGCAGGGCACGCTGCCGTCCGACACGCTGTTCGGCCGCTGGATGCACGCCACCGGCTGGGCCGGGCCCCTTGTGGTGCTGGGCTTCGCCGGCTCCTGGGCCCTGCCCCTCCTCACCTCCGTGGTCGCGGGCGACGTCTTCGCCGCCGAGGACCGCCTCGGCACCTGGCGCCACCTGCTGGTCGCGATCCGCTCCCCGCGGCGGATCTTCGCGGCCAAGGCGCTGGCGAGCGGCACCGTGATCGTGCTGCTGGTGGCCGGGCTGATGGCGTCCGCGACGGCCGGCGGGCTGGCGGCGGTCGGGAACCGGCCGCTGGTCGGCGTCGACGGGCACCAGCTGCCGCCGTCCGACGCGGCCGGCGGCGTCCTGCTCGCGTGGACCTGCGCACTGGCACCGACCCTGGCGCTGGCCGCGATCGGGCTGCTCGGATCCGTCCTCCTCGGCCGCTCGCCGATGGGCCTGCTCGTCCCCGCGCTGACCGCGGTCGCGATGCAGCTCGCGCAGATGCTGCCGCTGCCGGTGGCGCTGCGCCTCGCGCTGCCCGGCTACGCCTTCGTCTCGTGGAACGGGCTGTTCGCCGACCCGGCGCAGCTCGACGAGCTGCTGATCTCGGTCGCGGTCAGCCTGGTGTGGGCCGTGGTGGCGACCGCCGCGGCCTACCGGCTGTTCGTGCGGCGCGACTTCACCAACGGCAGCGAGGACGGCGCGGAGCGCCGCGCGCTCACCTCCGGCGTCCTGCCGCTGGCCGGGCTGCTCGCGCTGACGTTCGGCGCGGTGGCCGTGGCCGCGCCGTCGACGGGCTCGGGGATCACCCAGGCGAAGGTGCAGCAGTCGGTGTCGACCGTGTTCGCGCACCTGTACCGGCTGCAGACCGAACAGCTGCACCGCCCCGCCGTCACCGAGGAGCAGCTGCGGGTCACGGCGGCCTGCGACCGCGGGGACGGCCACGTCGACCCGGAGGGCCCCGGCAACGACTGGCGCTGCGTCGTCACCTGGCACCTGCCGGGCGTGGCCGCGCCGGGCACGGCGGTCTACCAGCTCGACGTCGCCTCGGACGGCCGGCTGATGGCCGACGGCGACGGGCCGAAGGAGGTCAACGGCTACTTCCTGGTGCAGACCCCGGACGGGGACGCGCCGAACCCGCTGTGGCAGTTCGACGGGCAGCTCCCGCTGCTCTCCTCCTCACCCCACTGAACGCACCGCACACGCACCTCGCCCCCAACCAGTCCCACTCACCGAAGGAATGACGCCATGCAGGTAACGCGTCGTCGTCGCGTCCCGAGAGAACACCCCGCCCTTCTCGGCCGGCGCATGGGCCGCCGTGCCACGCTCGCCACGGCGTGCATCACGGCGGTGGCCGTGGCCACGGGCACGGCTTTCGCGACCACCCACCAGTTCGGCACCGACCAGGTCGGCCAGGTCACGGCCAACGGCCAGGTGATCTCCAGCGACCAGTACATCGCCCCCTACGGCACCCGGTCGGTCGTCAACGACGGCAAGATCATGGGCTCCCGGGTCAGCCCGGACGGCGCCCACCTGGCCGCGGCGCTCGCCGACGGCGGCGCGTCGCTGGTCATCGTCGACCTCAAGACCGGGCAGGTGCAGCAGCGCGTCGGCACCGCGAAGGCGGACGACCTGCACCTGAGCGACGGCTCGGTCGGCCAGGAGGCCCCGGCCTACTCGCCGGACGGCAAGCAGCTGTGGCTGGGCCAGCTCGACGGCTACACCCGCTTCACCGTGAACGCCGACGGCACCCTGGCCAACCCGGTGAAGGTCGCGATCCCGGCCGACGGCGCCAAGCACGCGCTCGCCTCCGGCGCGGTGTTCTCCGCCGACGGCTCGACGGTCTACGCGGCCGTCAACGGCCAGAACCGGGTGGTCGCGATCGACGCGGCGAGCGGCACCGTCAAGCAGAGCTGGACGGTGGGCAACGCGCCGCGCGGCATCGCCCAGGTCGGCCACAAGCTGTACGTCGGCAACGAGGGCGGCCGCCCGGCCACCGAGGACGACGACACGCTCAACTCCTACGGCACGCAGGTGCCGGCCGACCAGGACACCGGCGCCACGACCTCCGGCACCGTCAGCGTGATCGACCTCGGGGACGCCTCCGCCGCCGTCGGCTCCATCGACGTCGGCCTGCACCCGACGGCGCTGTACGCCAAGAACGGCGTGCTGTTCGTCGCCGACACCGGCTCGGACACGGTGTCGGTCGTCGACACCGCGCACGACCGGGTCGTGCAGACCGTCTCCACCAAGCCGTGGCCGGAGGCCTCGGTCGGCTACGAGCCCACCGCGGTGACGCTCACCGACGACGGCCGCCTGCTGGTCACCCTGGGCCGCGCCGACGCGGTGGCCGTCTACCGGTTCACCGGTGCGCAGGAGCCGGTGAGCTACGTCGGCCTGCTGCCCACCGACTACTTCCCGGCCGAGATCACCACGGTCGGCTCGAAGGTCGTCGTCTCCAACACCCGCGGCATCGACGCCCGCCGCCCCAACGCCACCGGCGCGCACAACACCCACGACACGACGTCGAGCATCACGCAGTTCACGCTGCCGGGCGACCGCGAGATCCGGGACCAGACCGCCAAGGTCTTCCAGCAGAACGGCTGGACCGACGGCGCGGTCCGGACGGCCGACCACAAGAAGGCCAAGCCGGTACCGGTGCCCGCGCGGATCGGCGACCCGTCGCCGATCAAGCACGTCTTCATGATCGTCAAGGAGAACCGCACCTACGACCAGCTCTTCGGCGACATCGCCAAGGGCAACGGCGACCCGAAGCTCGCGCAGTTCGGCGCCAACGTCACCCCGAACCAGCACGCGCTGGCCCAGCAGTTCGGGCTCTACGACAACACCTACGACATCGGCACCAACTCCGCCGAGGGCCACAACTGGCTGATGCAGGCGGACAACCCGGAGTACACCGAGTCCTCGGCCGGCGAGTACCAGCGCAGCTACGACACCGAGGACGACGCCCTCGGCCACCAGCGCTCGGGCTTCCTGTGGACCGGCGCGCAGGCCGCCGGGACGGACGTGCGCGACTTCGGCGAGTTCCACCAGTTCCTGACCAAGCCCGACGGCGCGAGCTGGCAGAACCTGTACTGCGACGCGAAGACGATGGACGCGACCGGGCAGGACACCGCCTACCCGCTCAACTCCTCGTCGCCGATCCCCTCGCTCAACGACGTGTCGGTGCCCGGCTTCCCGAAGTTCGACCTCGACGTGCCGGACCAGTACCGGTACCAGATCTGGAAGCAGGACTTCGAGCAGAACGGCCCGGCCGGCCTCAACATGCTGTGGCTGTCCAGCGACCACACCGGCGGCCCGGCGGGTCCGGCCGCGCAGGTCGCCGACAACGACCTCGCGGTGGGGAAGATCGTCGACGAGATCTCGCACAGCGAGTACTGGAAGGACTCCGCGATCTTCGTGGTCGAGGACGACTCCCAGGCCGGCCTCGACCACGTCGACGGCCACCGCGCCCCGATCCAGGTCATCAGCCCCTGGGCGCAGCACGGCACCGTCGACAGCCGCTACTACTCGCAGATCACCATGGTCCGCACCATCGAGCAGATCCTCGGGATCCACCCGATGAACCAGAAGGACAGCGCGGCCAGCCCGATGACCACGGCCTTCACCGACAAGCCGGACTTCACGCCGTTCACCGCGGTGCCCAACCGGACGTCGCTGACCGACGGTCTGAAGACGCCCCCGTCCTGCGGCGTCGACGTGCCCGGCGCGGTCCAGGACCGCGCGGCCGCCCCGGCCCCGACCACGGTCGCGCCGCCGGCGGCGGAGCAGGGCGTCGCGGCGCAGTGGGACGCCTGGAAGTCGAAGCAGCGCCTCACCGGCCCGAACGCCGCGCCGGACCGCGCGAACCCGGCACAGATGAACCACCTGACCTGGTACCAGACGCACAACTGGACGGCCCCGTACCCGGGCGAGTCCGAGATCCACGCCCCGAACGACGTCCCCGGCGCCTACATCCCGTCCGCCGGCACACGCCCTCGGTCATCTGACCGCCACGCCCGGGCGCTTGCGAAGACATCCGGACTGCCCTGACCCCCGGCCCCGCCCCGGCAATCCGTCGGTCAGACGGTGATCGTCTTGTACTCGGTGTAGGTGCCGAGCCCGACGGCCCCGTACTCGCGGCCGATGCCACTGGCCTTGAACCCGCCGAACGGGCCGTCGAAGCCGACGGACGCGCCGTTGACGGTGACCGTCCCGGTGCGGATGCGGCGGGCCACGGCGAGCGCGTGCTCCTCGCTGGCGGACCAGACACCGCCGGACAGGCCGTACTCGGAGTCGTTGGCGATGCGGACGGCGTCGTCCTCGTCGTCGTAGGGGATGACGACCAGCACCGGCCCGAAGATCTCCTCCTGCGCGATGCGCATGGAGTTGTCGACGTCCGCGAAGAGCGTCGGGGTGACGTAGTTCCCGCGCTCCAGCCCCTCGGGGACCTGCGGGCCGCCGGTGACGAGCCGGGCGCCCTCCTCGACGCCGAGGGCGATGTAGCGCCGGACCTGCTCCTGCTGGTCGCGCCGGATCATCGGCCCGACGAACGTGTCCGGGTCACCCGGGTCGCCCACCTTCAGGGACTCGATCACGTCCTTGAGCCCCGCCACGACCTCGTCGTAGCGCTCTCGCGGGGCGAGGATCCGGGTCTGCGCGATGCAGGACTCGCCGTTGTTGAGCAGGGAGGAGAACTTCAGCCCGTGAACCGCCGTCGCGATGTCCGCGTCGGGCAGGATCACCGCCGCCGACTTGCCGCCCAGTTCGAGGCTCACCCGCTTCAGCTGCTCGCCCGCGATCGCGGCGATGCGCCGGCCGGCCCGGGTCGAGCCGGTGAAGGCGATCTTGTCGACCCCGGGGTGGGAGACCAGGTGCTCGCTCGTCTCGCGGTCGGCGGGCAGGACGCTCACCACACCCCCGGGCAGGCCCGCCCGGTCGAGCAGCTCGGCGAGGAACCCCATGCTGAGCGAGTTCTCCGGACAGACCTTCAGGACCACCGAATTGCCCGCCAGCAGGGCCGGGATGAGCTTCGACGTCGCCGAGGAGAACGGCGAGTTCCACGGAATGACCGCGGCCACGACCCCGACCGCCTCGCGCCGCACGACGCTGCGCACCGGCGAGGCCGGGTCGGACGGGACCAGCGTCTCCTCCCAGCCGAACTCCTCCGCCGCCTTCAGGTAGGCGTTGGCCTGCCGGGTCAGCCCCGGCTGTCCGGCCCGGGTGAACCAGCCCGCCGAACCGTTCTCGGCTGCGATCAGCTCGGCGATCCGGTCGGCGTTCTCCTCCCGCAGCGCGTTGAAGCGCCGCAGCACCGCCACGCGCGCCGGCGGCGGGGTCTCCCGCCAGACGCCCTCGTCGAACGAGGCCCGGGCCGCGGCCACCGCCCGGTCCACGTCCGCCGGCCCGGCCTGCGCGGCCCGGCCGAGCAGCCTCCCGTCGTGCGGGGAGCGGATGTCCAGCAGCCCGGCCCGGCTCGGCTCGGTCCAGGCACCCGCGATGTAGAGCCGGTCGTACGTCAGCATGTTCCGCTTCCTCGTCCCTTGAGCGTGTCGTGGTCTCCGGACGAGTCTGATGCGTCATCAAATAACCTGTCAAGACAGTTACTCCTGAAGCAGCAGGCGGCACCGGGATACGCCGAATTCCAGCCGCACAACACCGAAATGTTCTGCATTCCAGCCAGATCAGCGGACAGGCTCCTTGACAGCCATCCCGGCCGGCGCGAATAGTCGTCACCAGTCAGACCGGTTACCGCAAGGGCGGTCCGCCGGACCGAAGAGCAAGAGAAGAGCGAGAGGAGACACGGCCATGGCAGTCAGCTACACCGGTGTGGTCACCGTGACCGGCGAGGGCCGCAACGGCGGGCAGGTCGTCGCCGACGACGGCAGCCTCACCACGGCGCTCGCCATCCCGAAGGAGTTCGGCGGCGCCGGCGGCGCGACCAACCCGGAGCAGCTGTTCGCGGCCGGCTGGGGCGCGTGCTTCCTGGGCGCCGTCCGCCGCGCGGCCGGCGAGCGCAAGGTCCGGCTGACGAGCACCGCCATCAGGGTCGAGGCGACCCTCACCCACGGCGACGACGGCGAGTTCGGCCTCGGCGCGGTCCTCGACCTCGAACTCGGCGGCGTGGACCAGGAGACGGCCGACGAACTGGCCGCCGCGGCCCACCGGCTGTGCCCCTACTCCAAGGCGACGCGCGGCAACATACCGGTCACCGTCACCGCGACCGCCGTCGCCGGCTGACGCCACCACAGACCCCGCCCGGGCCCGACTCCCCCGACGGGCCCGGGCGGACGCATGTCCCCGAGCGGTGACCACACGCCCCGCGGGGGTCCCGCTACAGAGCGGCCGTCAGCTCCCGGCGCCGCCGTGCTGACGCGCCCGGTAGGTCGCGGCCTTGACCCGGTTCCCGCACGTCCGCATGGCGCACCACTCGCGCCGGTAGCCGCGCGAGCGGTCGAGGTAGACCTGGGTGCACTCGGGCCGGGCGCACTCGCGCAGCAGCGCCGCGTCGTCGCCGCCGAGGATCTCGACGGCCTCGCGGGCGAGCGCGGCCAGCCCCTGTGCCACGGACCCGGTCCTGGTGGCGCCCGAGGGGTGCAGGCGCAGCGTCACCGGCAGTCCCGCCGCGTGCCGGTTCACCTCGGCGATCGCCCGGGTCGGCATCGGCTGCCCGTCGAGCCGGGAGGCGACGAGCGCGTAGACCGCCTCGCGCAGGTCCACGGCGATGTCGAGGTCCGTGGCATCGGCGCCGGGCACGGTGTCGAACATCCCCGACTCGACGAACCAGGCGTCGAGTTGACCGGGCGTGGCCAGCTTCTCCACCGGCACCTCGTTGCGCCGCGCGCGGTAGGTGCCGACGAAGTCGAGGGGCAGGGTCCCACAGGGGAAGGCATGCATCACGTCACCATACTGACCAGTGACCGCTGGATGCGCAATGCCCGTGCCCCGGCCCCGGCCGTTGCCCCGGCCGCACCTTCATCACTGGCCAGACCGGTCACGACGTACGACGGCCCCTCGACACCGACCGTCAAGTGACCGATGTGACGCACGAAAGCGGAGCGGAAGAGTGACCCGCGCTCCGGACAGCCGCCTCCCCACCAGGGGACGCGTCCGCATCTCCCCGAGAGGAACCACATGATCGACAGGCGCAGTTTCACCAAGGCCGTCGGCCTCGGCGCCGGGGCGGCCGCCGCCTCGCTCACCGGCCTGCAGGGCATCGCCGGTGCGGCGCCCGCCTCCGGCCCGGCCCCCGTCGTGCCGGACGTCGTCCCCGGCACGCACACCTCCTTCCCCGTCCTGAAGCAGGTCACCGCCGGCGTGCTCGACGTCGGCTACGCCGAACTCGGGCCCGCCGACGGGCCGGTGGTCCTGTTGCTGCACGGCTGGCCGTACGACATCCACAGCTACGTCGACGCGGCACCGCTCCTCGCCGACCTCGGCTACCGCGTGCTCGTCCCCTACCTCCGCGGCCACGGCACGACGCGCTTCCTGTCGTCCCGCACCCCCCGCAACGGCCAGCAGGCGGCCATCGCCCGCGACACCATCGCCTTCATGGACGCCCTCCGGATCGACCGCGCGGTCGTCGCCGGCTTCGACTGGGGCTCGCGCACCGGCGCCGTCATGGCGGCCCTGTGGCCCGAGCGGGTCAAGGCCCTGGTGCCGGTGAGCGGCTACCTCATCACCAACCGCGAGGCCCAGACGAAGCCGCTCGCGCCGGGCGCCGAGCGCACCTGGTGGTACCAGTTCTACTTCGCGACCGAGCGCGGCAAGGCCGCCATGCAGGACCGCACCCACCGGCGCGACCTGACCCGGTTCGTCTGGCAGACGGTCTCCCCGACGTGGCGCTTCGACGACGCCACCTTCGACCGCACCGCGGCCGCCTTCGACAACCCCGACTACGCGGCGATCGTCATCCACAACTACCGCTGGCGGCTGAGCATCGTCGAGGGCGAGCACCGCTACGACCACGACGAACACCTGCTGGCCCGCAGGCCCGCCATCGCCGTACCGACCATCACCATGGACCCGGTCCTGGACCCGTTCACCGCCACCCCCGCCGACGGCTCCACGTACCGGGACATGTTCACCGGGCCCTACGAGCACCGCACCCTGACGGACGTGGGCCACAACCTCCCCCAGGAAGCCCCCACCCGCTTCGCCCAGGCCGTCGTCGACGTCGACCGGTTCTGACGACCGGGCACCACGCACCCCGGCCCGCACCCATCGGTGGGTGCGGGCCGGGGTGCGTCGCGCGGCGCCGGGGTCAGTCGCGGGTCGCCGGGGTGCAGCGGAAGCTGGTCGGGGCGGCCGGGTCGCCGTGGCCGTCGTAGCGGGAGACCTGCGGGTAGGGGCAGAGGTCGCGCTTCACCTGCCGGCCGGAGGCCGTCCCGAGGGTCGCCGGGAGCGTCTGCGGGGCCTTGCCCTGCTCGACCCAGGCGGTCAGGGCGCCGAGGTCGTCGGTGCGCCCGGTGAGGCCGCAGTGGGCCGTGCCGGGGGCGAGGAAGAGGCGGTAGAAGTCGTCGACCTCCTCCGGGCCGCCCATCTCCCGCTCGACCTGCTCGCGGTAGCGCACCGTGCCGTCGGCCGGGATGAACTCGTCCGCGAGCCCGTGCCAGGTGAGCAGCTTGCCGCCGGCGTCGCGGAAGGCGGAGAGGTCCGGGTCGGCCGTCCCGATGACATCGCCGTACTCGGCCACCGACTGCCGGAACAGCCGCGCCAGGTCGCCGGAGGCGAGGGACGCGACCTGGAAGGACGAGTCCTTCTTCAGCCACGTCCCCACCCACGCCGCCGGCACCGGGAACGGCGCGCCGACGCGGTTGCCCGCGGCGTCGACCGTGCTGCCCGCGAGGCCGCTCAGGTCGGCGCCGACCGGGACGCCCGGCCAGAGTTTGCGGCCCGACGGCGTGCGCGGCCCGTCCCAGATCCGCCGCACCACCTCGGCGTCCGCCTCGCTGATGGTCACCTGCCTGCCCTCGCACTCCACGGTGGTGCCGATGAGCCGCCGCGGGTTGAACCCGCACTCGTCGGGTTTGCCGACGAGCCCGTCCACCGCCCCGTCGAGCCCGTCGCAGGCCCGGACGGCGGCGTCCGTGAACGCCTTGAACTCGCACGCCGTCGGGTAGGTCTTCGCCTCGTTCATCACCACCTGCGGCCACAGCGTGGCGACTTCGAACCGCGTCCAGTCGATGGCGGGCGCGTTGGCGAGGATCCCGTTGTAGTCCTCGGGATACCTCTGGGCCTCCGCGTAGCCCTGACGGCCGCCGGTGGAACAGCCGTTGAAGTACGCGTAGGAGGCGGCGCGCCCGTAGTGGCCGGCGATGACGGCCTTGGCGACGACCGCCGCCTCGTGCTCGGACCGGGACGCGAAGTTCTCCAGCAGCGCCTTGTCGACCTGCCCCGAGCCGTCGAGCGCCCACTTGGTGTCGACGTACGAGCCGACGCCGGCGTCGGTCGTGGCGGCGGCGTAGCCGCTCTTGACGACGGCCGCGAGGTTGGCGCCGTAGTCGCCGGCGGCGTAGGCGAGTCCGCCGACGGTCTGCAAGCGGCCGTTCCAGTTCTGCTGGGGCAGCCAGACCCGCACCTTGGCGTGGTCGCCCTGGCCGGGGTGGGTGAGCGTGACGGTGACGTCGCAGAACGCCGGGACGTCGGGGATGTGCGCGTCGGACAGCGGGAACACCGCGGGCACGTCGACGGTGCCGGCGGCATGGGCGACGGCGGTGACGCCCTCCACCCGGGTCCCTGGCGGGGCCTGCACGGCGGGGGCGACGCAGCTGTACGGGGTGCGGGTGTCCGCGATGGCGCTCGGCGCGTAGAGCGCGGCGGCGAGGGGCACGGCCGCCGCGAGGGCTGCCAGGAGTCGTCGGTTCATGGGTGTTCCCGTCCTTGGGTGTGAGCCGTGGCCCCATCGGGCCGAAAAGTAACCGTTCTGAACGGTTATTATGCTGGCGGGTATCCGACGCTCCGTCAAGACGCCCGGACCGCACCGCACCGTCCGAAATCCGGAGGCCGCCGCCACCCCGAACTGGTACGGTGACGAACGACGAACCCTCGTGACCGACGCGTGGAGCAGACATGGCAGGCGACGACGACATCTCCGGGTGAATCCCGGACCAGAAGGCCGTAGCGGGTGCGTGGCACCCAGCGCTTCGGCCCGATGCGTCGCGCCCAGCGCCCCTGTCCCCCTGTCTTTTCGGGCCGGACGTGCCTCCGCCCGCTCACTCCCAGGTCGCCTTCATGTCCTCTGCCTCGATCGTCTGCTCCCACCTGTCCTTCTCCTGGCCGGACGACACCCCCGTCTTCCGCGACCTCTCCTTCGCCGTCGGCACCGGCCGCACCGGCCTCGTCGCCCCCAACGGCTCGGGCAAGTCCACGCTGCTCAAGCTGGTCGCCGGGCAACTGCGGCCCGCCGGGGGCACGGTGGCGACGGCCGACACGGTCGCGTACCTCCCCCAGGACCTGCCGCTGACGGCGGGCCTCACGGTCGCCGAGGTGCTCGGCGTCGCCGCGGTGATCCGCGCCATCGACGCGGTGGAGTCCGGCGACGTCGCCGAGGAGCACTTCACGGCCATCGGCGACGACTGGGACATCGAGGAGCGCAGTCTCGCCCAGCTCGACCGCCTCGGCCTCGCGGGCCTCCACCTGGACCGGCCGCTGGGCACGCTCAGCGGCGGCCAGGTCGTGCGACTCGGCCTCGCCGCCCAACTGCTGCGCCGCCCGGACGTGTTGCTGCTCGACGAACCGACGAACAACCTCGACCTCGGCGCCCGGCAGCACCTCCACGACGCGCTGGACGACTTCTCCGGCTGCCTGCTGCTGGTCAGCCACGACCGCGCCCTGCTCGACCGGATGGACCGCATCGCCGAACTGGACTCACATGAACTCCGGCTGTACGGCGGCGATTTCACCGCCTACGAGGAGGCCGTGCAGGCCGAGCGCGAGGTCGCGGAGAAGAACGTCCGCAGCGCCGAGCAGGAGCTCAAGCGCGAGAAGCGCGAACTGCAGCAGGCCCGCGAACGCGCCGAGCGCCGCGCCGGCAACGCGGCCCGCACCCTCAAGAGCGCCGGCCTGCCCCGCATCTTCGCCGGGAACATGAAGCGCGGCGCCCAGGAGTCCGCGGGCCGCTCCGGACAGGTGCACGCGGCCCGCGTCGACGAGGCCAAGTCCCGTCTGGACCAGGCGGAACGCGCCATGCGCGACGACCAGCGCCTCACCCTGGACCTCACCGGCACCCGGGTGCCCGCCGGGCGCGACCTCTTCATCGGCGCACACCTGCAAGTGCTGCGCGACGGCACGCCCTTGTTCACCGGCGGCGGCGTCGGCCTGAGCGTCCGGGGCCCGGAGCGGATCGCCCTCCTCGGCCCCAACGGAGCCGGGAAGACCACCCTGCTGCGCCTGCTCGCCGGGGACCTCGCCCCGGACGAGGGCCGGGTGAAGCGCGCCGACGGCCGCGTCGCCTACCTCTCCCAGCGCCTGGACCTCCTCGACCCGGACCTCACCGTCGCGCAGAACTTCGCCGCGGCCGCCCCGGAGCGGCCGGAGGCCGAGCGGATGAACCTCCTCGCCCGCTTCCTCTTCCGGGGCGCCCGGGCCCACCTGCCGGTGCGCGCGCTCTCCGGCGGCGAGCGTCTGCGCGCCACCCTGGCCTGCGTGTTGTGCGCCGAGCCCGCGCCGCACCTGCTGCTGCTCGACGAACCGACCAACAACCTCGACCTCATCAGCGTCGGGCAGCTCGAAGGCGCGCTCGACTCCTACCAGGGGGCGTTCCTCGTGGTGAGCCACGACGAGCGGTTCCTCGCCGGGATCGGGGTCGACCGCTGGCTGCGGCTGGCGGACGGGGTCCTGGAGGAGACGGGCCCTCCCGTGATCTGACGTTCCGTCAAGGAGCCCGGCGGCTGACACGTGTGTTCTCCCGCGCGCTACCACGTGCGCGAACGTCACCTGGCTGAAGGGTTATTTCACCTTCGACGCCGTGCGCGGGCCCTCGACACGGGTACCATGCGCAACAACGTCCACAGGCAGGAGTGACCGGTCGTGACCAGCCAATCAGCCGCCTCGCTCCGATCGCGGTACGCCGTACAGGCCGCGTCGGATCTCGCGGGGAACCGCCGCCGGCAGCAGGAGCTCGCCGACGAACTCACCAAGCTCCAGCAGGAGGAGGCGCTCCTCGTCGACATCATGTCGGTGGCCGAGCGCTACAGCGACGACACCGGGCCCGCTCCCGTCCAGGAGCAGGCCCAGGAGCCGACGCCCGCCCCGGAGCCGGCCCGCACCCAGGACGAGCCGGCCCCCGCCGACGCGTCCGCCGACACACCCACCGAGGCACCCGCCGAAGCGCCCGCCGCGAAGGCGCCGCGCCGCAAGAGGGCGCCGCGCACCCCGTCACCGCGGGCCGGCTCCACGGCCGCCCCCACGGTCAAGGCGGCCGCCAAGTCCCGCCGCGTCGCGAAGGTCCCGTCGCAGCGCCCGCTGCTGGGCGACGTCCTGACGCACCTGCTCGCCGGCCACGGCGAGCCCCGCACCGCCAAGGAACTGCGCGACGAGTTCCTGGTGGCGCACCCGGACCGCGAGCCCACCCCGCAGGTCGTGCGCAACGCCCTCGGCGCGCTCGTCGCGAAGGGCCGCATCGAGCGCCGCAAGGACCAGCGGTCGGTGATGTACAGCCTCGTCGAGGACGGCGGCACCCCGGCCGGCTGACCCCCTCGGGGAACACCAGCGGGGCGGCCCGGGAACCGACCACGTCGGTCTCCCGGGCCGCCCGCCGCCGTCCGGGGCGCGGGCCCGCGCCGGCTGTGCAGCGCATCGACCGCGCCGTCGCATGTTCTCGACCGCCTCCGGTGGCGGCCGACGGCCTACGACCAGTGGTGCTCGGTGACTTCGCCGCCGCGGACGGCCAGGGTGGTGTCCGGAGTGTCCGCGGTGCGCCAGACCGTGTAGTCGCCCTCGGGCAGCGGTGAGATGACGGCGCAGTGGGTGGTGTGCCCGGCGAGGTGGCGCGGGCGGACGGCCGCGTGGGTGCGGGCGGTGTCGTCGCCGGTGGGGCTGACCTCGATCTCCAGGCCGTCCTCGGCCGGGCCGGTGTGGATGATCAGGGCGCCGAGGTGGCCGCCGATCTCCAGGACGACGCTGCCCTCGCGGGAAGGGGCGGGCAGTGGCGCGTGGGTGTGCTGCTGGGTCATGGGCTCGTTCTCCCTCGCCTGTCCGGGTGTGTGGGCCGCGACCGTGCCGCAGTGCGCCGGGGCGCCCGCACCGCGGCACGTGCCGGGTCAGCTGGACGGGTTGCTGTAGCCGTCGTAGGGCAGCCCCAGGTAGGGGAAGGCGGTGAGGTAGGGGTTCTTGACGTCGGCGGGGGTGAGACCGTCGGTGATCGCGCTGGTGGCCGCGTCGGGGGTGAAGGACGGGTCGACCAGCGGCAGGGTCAGGCCGGCCACGGCCCGCAGTTCGACGGTGACGACGTCGTCGAAGACGCGGCGACCGTTGGGGAAGCCGGCCGCGTCGCCGCCGACCAGACCGAGGATGTTGGGGCTGGTGGCCGGAGGGACGGCGACGTTCAGGCGCAGCATGTCGGCCTGGGTGTCACCGGTGTAGTTCTGGAAGCCGGGGACGACCCCACTGGGGATGCCGGTGAGCAGGATGGCGAGCAGGTCGGCGCGGGGCTTGGTGTAGGCGGCGAGGCGGGGGAAGACGCCCGGGTACAGGACCGGGAGGAGCCTGGCCAGTTCGGGGGCGGCGACGTACTGGGCGAAGTTCTTGTCGTCGGCCGGCGGCTGGGAGTTCCAGAGGTCCTTCTTCCCCATGGGGACGATGACCTCGTTGAACAGCGGGTTGCCCAGCCGGGAGACCTGGACGAAGGGGCCGGACTCGGTGTCGTGCCCGGCGGGGTCGATGATGCGGGCCCGACGGCGGCTCGCGGTGGTCCAGACCCCGATGGTGGCGTGCGGGTCCATCACGTCGGCGGGCTTGCGTCCGCCCCGCGTCAGGTCGGTGATCGGGACCTGGAGGGCGATGCTGTGGACGTTGAGCGCCTTGGTCGTGTTCACGCCCGGGGCGGCCTGGGTGAACGCGGGCATGACGTGCAGCTGCTGGAAGGGGCGCAGCGTGCCGAGGTCGAAGATCGAGCCGAGGTCGACGTAGAAGCCCTCGGCGCGCTGGCCGGCGAAGACCGTGCGCCCGCCGTCGAGCCGGTGGGCGGCCGCCCCCGCGAGCGAGGCGTAGTCGGGGGTGGAGAGCGGACCGATGTTGCACGGCGGGCAGGTGAGGTTCTCGCCGAGGACGCGCCTGCGCTCGCCGGCCTCGACGCGGGTGACGGAGTAGGTCTGGCGGCGGTTCCAGTTCGGCGAGTCGAGCGAGGTGATCGGCCCGGTGTTGTAGAGGAAGGAGTCGGGGTTGCGGACCTCGACCTCGAAGCGGAACTCGTAGGTGACGTCGGGGCGGCCGTCGTTGTCGTTGTCGATGTGGATCGCGTAGAGGACGTCGTCGCCGAACTCGTAGAAGTTGGGCCCGCCGGCCGGTCCCTGGAGGGGGAGGTAGTTGGCGATCAGGGTGACGGTGTCGCAGTTGTCGGGGCTGACGAAGGCGTAGACGTCGGTGCTGTCGGCGACCGGGTCCTTGGAGATCTCGGGGGCTTCGCGGTGGGAGGACACAGGAACCTCGCTGCTGGTGGGTGTGCGGGCGGGGGGAGATAGCCGGCCGGCCCTGCTGGGAGCGGTTGCCGGGGCCGGCCGGCGCCGAGGGGTCGGCCGGGCGAGGGGTCGGTCAGGCGAGGGCGCGGGCGAGTGCCGCGGCCAACTGCGGGTCCTGGATGCGCTGGTGGCGTTCGCCCCGGTACACGTCGAGGTGTCCGGAGCGGAGGTCGCGCACGTGCACGATCATCGGCTCGTCGTGGTCGGGCACCGTCGCGCCGCTCGGCTGCCCGGCGGGTGCGGCGTCGGCGGCGGCGTCCGGGGCAGCGGTGGCCGAGCCGGCGCCGGTGACCAGGGTCGCGGCGAGGCCGGCCGCGCCGACGGCCGCGGCCTGGCGCATCAGGTGGCGGCGCGACAGGCCCTCGGGCGGCGTGTCGGCCGCGGGGGTTTCCAGGGACATGGATTCTCCTGCGAGTTGGTGTGGACGGAGAAGGAAGGGCCGCCGGCTCGGCCTGATCTGCCGCCCACCCCGGTCGGGGAACCGGTCTCGGCGACGCGCAGAGTAGGAATGGACGATGGAAGTGACGGCCATGGCCCCAGGCACTCCCGGGCGGTCACCGGGAAGTGAAGTGGTCCTGGAATGCCAGGGTCAAGGCGGCACGCGAGCGCACCCGACCGCTTCCCACCCGGGCGGAGCAGCCGCGCCGCAGACCGGCGTCCAACGGCTCACCCGCCCGAGTGAAAAGGGAAGTTGAGCCCTCCGGGACCCATCCCGCAGCCACCCGGGCACGAAGACGGTGCGTGATGACGTTCCCGGCCGGTCGAGTACCTGCCCGCGCTTCCGATGGACCGACGGACCGAACCCTGCGACGGCGCCGAGACCGCCCCGGGCGTTGCCGGGTGCAGCTTCACGGGGCGATCCCTGCACCCCCTGCCACGGGAGCGTGAGAACCGGGGACGCCGTGGGCCCCGCAGGGCGCGGGACTTCGATGAGAAAGCTCTCATCAGCCCGTGGCACTGTGGACGCCCCGGCGGCGGCCGGAAGGGAGCGAGGAGAACCCGATGGCGGTCGGTGACGGCACCGGGACGGTGCTGGTGGTGGACGACGACGACACGATCCGCAGGTCGCTGGAACGCGGCCTGCGGCTCGGCGGGTTCACGGTGCGGACCGCGGACGGCGGACGGGCGGCGCTGCGCCTGGTGGCCACCGAACCGCCGGACGTGCTGGTCCTCGACGTCTCGATGCCCGACGTGGACGGCACCGAGGTCTGCCGCCGGCTGCGCGACCAGGGCGTCGACACGCCCGTGCTGATGCTCTCCGCGCTGGACGAGCTCGCCGACCGGGTGGCCGGCCTGCAGGCGGGCGCCGACGACTACCTGGTCAAGCCGTTCGCGCTGGAGGAGCTGGTGCTGCGCCTGCACGCCCTGCTGCGCCGCCGGCCTCAGGCCGGCGCGTACGGCGGGCCCGCCGTGCCGGGCGGAGAGGTCCTCCGGTTCGGGCCGTTGGAGATCGAGCCCGCCGCTCGCGAGGTCCGCCGGGACGGACAGCCGCTGCGGCTGACCCGCCGCGAGTTCGAGCTGCTGGAGTACCTGGCCCGCAACGCCGGACTGGTGCTGACCCGCGACCAGTTGCTCGAACGGGTCTGGGGCTACGACTTCGAGGTCCGCACCGATGCCGTCGACACGTTCGTCAGCTACCTGCGCCGCAAACTGGAGGACGGCGGCCGGCCCCGGCTGATCCACACGGTGCGGGGCGTCGGCTTCGTGCTGCGGATGCCGGAGGCACACCCGTGAGCACCGGAGAGCAGCCCGTGACCGGCACTGCCCCCGCCCGGCGCTCGATGAGCCTCGCCACCCGGATCGCGACCGGCGCGGCCCTGCTCGTCCCGCTGCTCGTGCTGGGCACCGGCGCGCTGCTGCTCGGCCTGGTCACCCACGACCTGCGCTCCCAGCAGGACACCCGGCTGCGCGACCGCGCCGCCGCCGTGCTGCCCGCCACCAGGGCACTGCTGAGCGCCACCCGGCAGGACCGGCCCCGGGTCGAGCAGAACCAGCGCCGCAACCTGCTCGACGACGCGCTGGACGTCGGCATCCGGGTGGCGGACGCGAACGGAGACCGGATCACCGAGGGCGGCCCGGTGCCGGGCCCGGCCGCGGTGCTCCCGCAGCCCGCCCCCACGAGCCCCGGCGTCCTGGTCACCGTGCGGGCGCAGGGCCGCGCCTGGCGGGTGCTGGCCCGTCCGGTGACCGGCGCCGACCCCGGCACGCTCTGGGTCACCGCACCGGTATCGGCGACGAACCCGCAGGTGGACGTGGTGCGCGGGCGGATCCTGTGGGCCGCCGTCCTGGCCGCGCCGACCTCCGGCCTGCTCGCCTACGCGCTCGCCCGGCGCGCCACCGCGCCGCTCAGCCGCCTGGGCCGGCGGGCCGCCGCGCTCGACCCGCGCGCCGGCGCCGGCGGGTTCACCCACCGGCGCAGCGGGATCCGCGAGGTGGACGAGCTCGCACTCGCGCTGGAGAGCGCGCTCGCCCGGTACGACCACCAGGTCGCCCGGACCGGCCAGGCCCTGGAAACCGCCCGCTCGTTCTCCGCCGCCGCCTCGCACGAACTGCGCACACCGCTGATGAGCCTGCAGACCAATCTGGACGTGCTCGACGCGCACCCGGACCTGCCGGCGGCGGACCGCGCGGACATCCTGTCCGACCTCCGCGACGACCACCGGCGGCTGCTCGACCTGCTCACCGCCCTGCGCACGCTGGCCCGTGGTGACCTGGTCGAGGAGGAGGCGTTCGCGGTGATCGACCCGGCCGAACCGGCCGCGGCCGCCGTCGCCGAGCTGCGCCGGCGGCGGCCGGAGGTGACCGTCGACACGACCGGCCCCGGCCTCACCGGAGCGGACGTCGGCGGACTGCGGGTGCACGGGTGGGAGGCCGGACTGCGGATCGTCTGCGACAACCTGCTGGCCAACGCGGCCGTGCACGGACACCGGCCCGGGGAGCCGGCCCGGATCGCGCTCGGACTGCGCCGGGAGGCCGGGCAGGCGGTGCTGACCGTGGACGACGACGGTCCTGGCATCCCGGCGCAGGACCGGGCGGCGGTCTTCGACCGCTTCCACCGAGGACGCAACAGCCCCGGTTCGGGGCTGGGGCTGACCCTGGTCGCCCAGCAGGTGGCCTTGCACCGGGGCACCGTCACGGTCACCGAGCCGCCCGGCGGCACCGGCTGCCGCGTCGAGGTCCGGCTGCCCCTGGTCGGCCAGGACGCCCCGACGCTGCCCCTGCCGGCCCGCCGCGACTGGATCCGCGCCACCACTGCGGGCCGCTGAGGCTCCTCGGGGCGCCGAACCGGTCGGCCGGCTCACAAGGAATCCACAAAGAGGCCCTCTACCGTCCTGCTCAGCCGGAGCGCCCGACGCTCCGGCCGGACCTGCCACCCGTGGCAACTGGAGGACTTCGCCATGCACACCCACCGTAAGGCGGCCGCAGCGATCGGCGCTCTCGCTCTCGGCACCACCCTCATCGCCCTCGCCGGACCGGCCCAGGCCGACGCCCCCGGCGCCACCCCGGTGGCCTCCTCGACGCCGAAGGTGCTCCCGACGCCCGAGGGCGACGGTGCGAAGGGCGTCTGCAAGCGGCTGCCGAAGGCCGAGCAGCGGGTCGAGAAGGCGCTGGACCGCCTGAACGGCCCGGTCACCGAGGCCGGCTCGATCGCCCGCCTGACACAGCGGGTGAACAACGCCAAGGCCGCCGGCCACACCGCGGTCTACAACGACCTCAACGACCGGCTGACGTACCGCAAGAGCCTGGTACCCACGCTGACCCAGCGGCAGAGCGACCTGAACGCCGTGGCCGGCTGGTGCTCCTCGCAGGGCCTCGGCACCCCGAACGCGCAGTGACCGTGCGCGCAGTGGCCGTGCGCACAGTGGCCGTGCGCGGCACGGCGTCCGCCCCGGTCGACGGCAGGTCGGTGGCCGCACCGGTACCGGTCGGCCGGCTGTCGCGGCGGGCCGCCGCAATGACGGCCGCCCTGCTCGCCGCGCTCGCCCTGACGGCGTGCGGCGCGAACGGGAGCACCACGGGGAAGGGCGGCGCACCTGCCCCCGGCGCACCGTCCGCGGGCGCCGGCGGATCGGCGGCGAGCGGCGACCAGCTCGGCCGGATGCGACAGGAGGTGGACGCCGCCGACAGCGCCGCCGCCGCTGCCGAATCGGACGCCGCCAAGGACGCCCAGGACACCGCAACCCCCTGATCCACGAGCGCTCCGGCTGTTCCCCGTCAACGCACGGGGAACAGCCGAGCCACGGCCCCGACGCGTCGCTCACCAGCCGAAGGCGCCCGGCCCACCCCTGAACGGGCCGGTGATCTCCGGCGAGACCGGTGCCTTCGCGGGGCCCGACCGGCGGTAGCCGCAAGCCCGAGCCCGTCGACCACCATCGCTTCCCGAGAGCCATCCGCGCCGCCTGGCGCTACGAATACCCGGTGTACCGCGCACCCGGAAGCGAACGGAAGGACCCATGCCGCGCCCGTGCGAGCACCTGCGGATCCACCAGCGGCCCGCCATGCCCGACGCCGGGGTGCTCCTGCTGCCGGGCGGCCGCTCGGACGGCCTCGCGCCGCCTCGCCGCACGAACCTCCCGGCCCTGCGCATGCTCCTGTTCGCCAGAGCCCTGCGCCGCCCCCTCCCCCGTGCCGTCGTCGCGTCCGTCCGCTACCGCCACCGCGGCTGGAACGGGTCCCGCGCCGATCCCGTGGCCGACGCACAGGCCGCGATGGACGCGCTCGAAACACTCGCTCCGGACGCTCCGCTGCTGCTGGTCGGCCACTCCATGGGAGCCAGGGCCGCCGTGGCGGCGGCCGGCCGTCCTCCGGTCGTCGGGGTCGTCGCGCTGGCCCCGTGGTGCCCGCCAGGAGATCCGGTGGACCAGCTGAAGGGCCGGCGGGTGCTCCTCCTGCACGACCGGTCCGACCGCGTCACCTCGGCCGCCCTGGCATGGGAGTTCGCCCGCCGGGCTGCCGACGCGGGGGCCGTCGTCGAGGCCGTCCCCATGGCCCGGGGCGGTCACACGATGCTGCGCGGCGCAGGCGAATGGCACCGGCTGACCGCGGAGTTCGCGTCCGCGGTCCTGGACGTCACCGAGAACGCCTACCCGGCGCAGGACGCCGACTAGCGAGACCGGCCGGATCTGCTCCCCCGGGCGACGCGGCTCCAAGCCCGTTCCGTCGACGACAGCGACGGCACGCGGCCGGCGCTGTGACCCGGCGCACCTTGACGCGGGGAGCCCGCGCGCGGTGCGATGCCCGGAACACCCATGGGAGGAACTCCGCATGACCAGTGCCGGCCCCGAATCCGTCTCCGTCCGGACGGAGATCGCCGCCACGCCGGACATCGTCTGGGCCGCAGTCGCCGATGTGACGCGCATGGGCGAGTGGAGCCCCGAGTGCACCGGTGCCGCGTGGCGCGGCAGCCCGGCCGCTCCGGTGCCGGGCGCGCGCTTCCAGGGGCACAACCGCAAGGGCGGCATCCGCTGGAACACCGTCTGCCGGGTCGTCGAGGCCGAGCCGGGGCGCGTCTTCGCCTGGGACGTCGACTTCGGGCCGATCGCGGTCGCCCGCTGGGGATTCCGGCTCACCCGGAGCGAGGCGGACGGCGGCGTGACGGTGGTGGAGCAGTTCTGGCAGGACCGCCGCAACCGGGTCAGCGCCTGGACGACGGAGACCGTGCTGCGCACCGGTGACCGCGCGGAGTGGAACCGCCGGAACATGACGGTGACGCTCGCCGCGCTGAAGCGCTCGCTGGAGGCCGGCCCGACGGCAAGCGGAACGGACCGCTGAGGCCACCGCCCGAGCCGATGGCACCCTTTCGTCTCAAGTACCGCTACGGTTGGACCACTTCACCGGAAGGGGAGAGCGTGCGCCCGTTGACCTTCATCGTTGGGACAGGGCGCAGCGGGTCGACCGCGCTGTCGCGTGTTCTCAACGTCCACCCCGACGTGCTCAGCCTCAACGAGTTGCTCGCGTCCGTCGGCGCCGAGGGGATTCCGGAACGGCCGCTGTCGGGCACGGAGTTCTGGCAGGTGCTCGCGGACCCGAACCCGGTCTTCGAGAAGATGATCCGCTCGGGCATCCCGCTGCCGGAGTTCCTCTACACGCGGCGGCCCGGGCGGTACTCGGCCGGGGCTCCGGGGATCCCGGCGATCCTGCTGATGGTGCTGCCGCACGTGTCGGACCGTCCGGACGACCTGTTCGACGACCTCGGACGAACGGTCCGGCGGTGGCCCTCGCGCCCCGCGGCCGACCAGTACCGGGCGTTGTTCGGCGAGTTGGGCGACCGTTTCGGCCGTACGGCCGTGGTGGAACGGTCGGGGTACTCGACGGGGTGGATCCCCCGCCTGCGGACGCTCTTCCCCGAGGCCCGGTTCGTCCACCTGGTCCGCTCCGGCCCCGACTGTGCCCTGTCCATGAGCCGGCACCCCGGCTACCGGACGATCCTGCTCCTGCGCGAGATCCTCCGACGCTCCGGTGTCACCGGGTTCTTCGAGCTCACCGAGGAACACGTCCGGGCACTGCCGCCCGACCTCGCCCCGCTGCTCGGCGAACGGTTCGATCCGGCGCTGGTGCGGGACCGCGCCATCCCGCTCACCGCGTTCGGCGAGCTGTGGTCCCGCCTGGTCACGGAGGGCGTCGCCCACCTGGCGGCCGTGCCCCCGTCCATGCGGACCACCCTGGTCTACGAGGACCTGCTGGACGCCCCCGACCAGGAGCTGTCCCGCCTGGCCGAGTTCATCGGCGTGGACCCGGTCGCCGACTGGCTGACCACCGCGCGGAGCATGCTCGACGGCAGCCGCCGGGGCGCGTCCGGACGGCTGTCCCCCGAGGAGCGGCACGCGCTCCGGGATAGCTGCGCCGAAGGGCAGCTGTCCCTGGGGCTGCGCGCGGAGTGAGCTCGGGCCCGGCGCGGCCCGTCGGAGACACGGAAGCTGGCAAGACGGTGACCCAAGCGATCTCCATAGCCGGCCGTCCACATGGACGCCCAGGGCCTCCTCACAGCGCCGAGAGCCCCGCCTCCCGCAGGAAGCCGGTCGGGGCCGGCCGGAGCCTCACCGCGGGGTGCAGGTCCGGCTCCAGGGCGACCAGCACCTCGGCCGCCGGGTAGCCGAACAGGTCGACGTCCTGGAGGACCACCGGCACGGCGGAGGGCGCCGTCGGCGCGGAGTCGTGCCGCTGGACGTAGACGGACGCCAGCCCGTCGACGTCCCGCCCGGTGCGGCCCGACCGGTCGACGACGTCCCCGAAGGCGAGGAGCTCCAAGCCCTCGTAGCGGGCCGAGAAGGCCCAACCGGCCTGGCAGACCCAGTACTCGTGCACATCCGCCAGGGTCGCGACGGCCCACTGCGCCTCGCGCTCGGACATGCCGAACCGCAGCGCACCCGCCCCGCGGGGCAACACGAGACCGGTCTCCGGCAGCAGCTCGAACATCCCCCGATCCTGGCCCGGACTCCCCCGCCCGCGCAACGCGGTATCGGCAGGCACACCTACCCGAGCCTCACGGTCCTCAGCCTCAACCCCGGCGCGTAGCAGGCACCGAGAAGAACGACGCCCCCCACCGAACAGCTGCCGCTGGAGCGCCAAGCCGGCATCCGCCGCGAACAGGGCCAGGCCCCCCTGCGGTGGGCAGTCGCCCTCCCCGTAAAGTCAGCTGAGGCACACCTAAGCTACGCAAGCCGTCCCCCTTCTCCACACACCGGGCTCGGGCGGGCCGGTCGGCTCCCGGGATGTGCCGACCGGACGCATCGGAAGAGGGGGAGAGATGGCGAGGGACCGCCAGGAGGCCAGGCGCCCGCACGGGGAGCTCGTCGCGGACGTGATGGCGGTGCTGTGGGCGGCCGACGAGCCGCTGACCGCTCAGCAGGTCAAGGGCGCCCTGCGGCAGGACCTCGCCCGTACGACGGTGGCGACGATCCTGACCCGCCTGCACGAGAAGGGAACCCTGGCCCGCACCCGGCCGGGGCGGTCCTTCGCTTACGCGCCCGTCGCTGACGCCGCCGGTCTGGCGGCCGGCCGGATGCGCCGGGAGCTGGAGAAGGAGCCGCACCGGGACCTCGTGCTGAAGCGGTTCGTGTCCTCGCTCTCCGCCGACGACGGGGACGCCCTGCGTCGCTTCCTCCTCGAAGCGGAGACCGAACGGCCCCCGGCCCTGGAGGGCGCGGTGGAACCGGAGGGCGGGGCATGACACTTGTCCTGCTGATCGTCGCCCTCGCCGTCGCCCTCCCGTGGGCAGCGGTACCCGCGGCACGCCGCCTGGCCGGGCTGCTCCCTCCCCGCGAGGCCTCCTTCGCACTCACCGGAACGGCGGTGCTGCTCGCGGGTGGCACGGTCGCGGCGCTGATCAGCCTCTTCCACGTGCCGTTCCTCGCGGGGCTGGAGCGACTTCCGCTCGCCCGCGTGGTCGCGCAGTGGCCTGCGGTGGTGCCGGTCTCCTGCGTCGCCGGGGTGCTGCTCACCGCGCAGGTGGTCCGGGTTTCGCTGGCCGCGCGTCGGCATCGCGCGCTGCTGTCGCGCGCGTGGAGGCTGACCGGCGAGGGGACGGCAGACGGAGACCTCCTCGTCCTGCCGGGCGAGGAAGCGGAGGCCTTCGCCCTGCCCCGCCACCGCGGGCACGCCGGCCGCGTCGTCGTGACGGAGGGCATGCTCAGGGCCCTGCGACCGTCGGAGCGCGCGGTGCTGCTCGCGCACGAACGGGCCCATCTCAGCGGGCGGCACCATCTGCTCTCGGGCATCGCCGACCTCGCCGCCGCCGTGCATCCGGCCCTGGGGCGGCTGGGCAGCGCCCTGGAGTTCCAGCTGGAGCGGTGGGCGGACGAGGCCGCCGCCCGTGTGGTGGACGACCGGCGGACCGCCGCGACTGCCATCGCCCGTGCCGCACTGGCCGGCTCCGCCGCTCCCGGACGGCACGGCGAGGGTTTCCTCTCCGTGAGCACGGGACCGGTGCCCCGGCGAGTGGAAGCGCTCCTGGGCCCTGAGCCCGCCGGGCCGAAGGGGCGCGGGCCGCGCGCGGTCGCCGCCGCGCTCGTCACCGTGGTGCTGGTCTCGGCCCTGCCGGCGATGGGCCTCGCCTACAACCTGCACGAGCACGTGGAGCACGTGGCGGAGATGGTCACCGGCCGATCGCGGCAGTGACGACATCGATGTAGACCAACCATCGGAAGCGTGGGTATGGTGAGCCTCGACTTACCTCTTCGGCGCCCGGAGCGTCGCGCTCTTCCGATGATGGGGACATGGTATGTACGACGGGCGGAACGAATCGTCGAGTCCGTTCGAGCAGACCGTCTACCTCCTCTCGGAGACCGGCAAGGCCGTCGACCGCCTGCTGACGGCGGGGCTGGCACGACGAGGGTTGTCCCCGGTCCACCACGCGCTGCTGTCGGCGCTGGCCCGGCTGGGGCCGCACGGCCGCCATGACCTCACCGCCCGCGTGACGGCACCCGCGCCCGAGGTGGACCAGGCACTTGAGGACCTCCTGTCGGCACACCTGCTGCAGTCGATGGTCGTCCACGTCGGCGGGCGGCAGGAGGTGCTGACGGTCACCGCGTCGGGCCGGGCCGCACTGGACGTGCTCCACACCGATGCGTCGGCCGTGCAGGAGGACCTGCTGGCGTCCCTGACGAAGGGGCAGCGCGTCGAGCTCAACTCCCTGCTCCGGCGGGTGCGCGCCACTGTCGCCCGTGGCGCCGGCCGGCGGCCGGACCCCCAGGGGGAGAGCGGATGGACGCTGACCCCGGGGCCCCGCCGGACCTGGACCCCGGTGCGTGAAGGCGCGGGTGCCACCGACGAACCGGACGCCGCCGAGGCCGGTTAGATCCGGCCCAGATAGATCCGGCCCAGGACACCGGGCCGGCCGCGGCGGGGTTCGTGAGCCCCGGCATCAGCGGCCGGGCGCGTTCACTTCCGCACCGGGCTCGGGGCCGGCCGGTCCGTGAGCAACGCTCCGTCGGAGCCCCCGAGGGTGAGGACGGCGTCGGCGTGGGCCGCCACCATCGGCAGGTCGTGGCTGACGAGGACGACGGCGAGGCCCCGGCCGTCGCGCAGGTCGCGCAGGAGGTCCATGATGCCGTCGGCGGTGTCGGCGTCGAGGGCGGACGTGATCTCGTCACAGAGCAGGACGTCGGGTTCGGCGGCCAGCGCGCGGGCGATGGAGACGCGCTGGCGCTGCCCGCCGGAGAGTTCGTGGGGGTACCGGGCGGCGTGGTCGGGTGCGAGGCCCACCGCGGTGAGCAGTGCGGCGACGCGATCCCCGCGGCTGTCGGCGGGCGCGGCGAAGTGGAGCTTCAGCGGGCGCACGAGGGTGGCGCCGACGGTGTGGACGGGGTTGAGGGCGCCGAGCGGGTCCTGGGGGACGAGTTGGATGCGGCGGCGCTGGTCCCGGCCGCGGCGCCGGTAGGTGGCGGCCAGGTGTTCACCGCCGAGGGAGATTCGGCCTGCCTCGGGGCGGTGGAGGCCTGCGAGGGTGCGCAGCAGGGTGGTCTTGCCGCACCCCGACGGGCCGGTGATCCCGGTCAACGTGCCGGTCCGCAGGGTGAGGTCGAGACCGGTGAGGACCCGGCGGCGGCTGCGACCGGTGCCGACGTGGGCGTCGAGCGCCGTCACCTCCACGACAGGCACCGTGTCCGCGGAAGCGCGAGCCCGTGCGGGCGCCGGCGGCGTTGCCGGTGTCCTCGGGGTCGTTGCCGGACGTTCGGGCCGCAGGACGAGGACGTCGTCGGCGCAGCGGGCCACGAAGTCCGGGTCGTGGCTGGTGAGGGCGATGGCGATGGCGTCGCCGGCGGCGATGGCGCGCAGGAGGTCGGCGATGTCGTCGCGCAGGGCGGCGTCGAGGCCGGCGGTGGGTTCGTCGAGGAGGAGGACGGCGGGCTGTCGGGCGAGCGCGCGGGCGAGGGCGACGCGTCGCTGCTGGCCGCCGGAGAGGTTCCCGGTTCGCCGGTGTTCGAGGCCTTCGCCGGCCGGCAGGTGGACCGTGCGCAGCAGGTCCGGCACGGAGGTGCCGCGGCGGTCGGTGGCGGTCTCGGTGACGAGGTGTGCGACGCGCATGCGGGGGTTGAGTGCGGAGCCCGGGTCCTGGCCGACGAAGGCGAGCTTGTGGCGGCGGAGGTGTCGCAGGTCCTCGGGCGGGAGGGCGAGGATGTCGTGGCCGAGGACCGTGAGGGTTCCGGCGGCGACGTGGGCGCCTGGTGGGAGTGCTCCGGCGAGGGCGCGCAGGAGGGTGGTCTTGCCGGCGCCGGACGGTCCGGTGATCGCGGTGACGTGTCCCGGGGTGAGGGTGAGGGTGGCGTCGGTGAGCAGCGGAGTGCCGTCGAGGGTGATGGACAGCGCGGCAGCGTGGGCGGCGGTGGTGCTCACAGCGGGGTCTCCCGGGTGGGCCGGGCGGGGGCGAGGGCTTCGGCGGCGAGGTTGACGCTGATGGCGAGCAGGCCGATGGCCAGGCAGGGGGCGCCGACGGCCCAGGGGTTGAGGGTGAGGCCGGCCGCGTTCTCGCGGATCATCAACGCCCAGTCGGCTTCCGGGGGTTGGGGTCCGAGTTGGAGGAAGGCGGCGACGGAGACGATGTAGACGCCTTCGACGAAGCGCAGGCCGAACAGGGCGAGGACGGTGGAGCGCAGGTTGGGCAGGACCTCGCGCACGGTCAGGTGCCACAGGTTCTCGCCGCCTGCGGCTGCCGCTTCGACGTAGCCGGTGGTGGCGATCGGGGCGGCCGCGGCGGCGACGATGCGTACGGCATAGGGGATGCCGAGCAGGGTGGCGGCGGCCGCGACGGCGAGGCGGCCGCCGGCCGGCCAGGCGAGGGCGACGAGCATGATGGCCAGGACGGAAGGGAGGAGGATCGTCAGGTCGGCGGCGCGTTCGATCCACCGGCCCAGGGTGGGGCGCAGGGCGGCGGCGATGCCGATGGCGGTGGCGGCCGCGGTGACGACCAGGGCGATGGCCAGGGCGGTGGCGATCAGGGGTGCACCGCCGGTGAGGAGGCGGCTGAGGACGTCCCGGCCGAGCTCGTCGCCGCCGAGCGGTGCGTCGCCGCCCGCTCCGGCGTAGGGGAAGGTGACCGGGGTGTCGATCGGGTGCGGGGCGAGGAGCGGCCC
Organism: Kitasatospora sp. NPDC057936; assembly: GCF_042887525.1. Lineage (NCBI taxonomy): Bacteria > Bacillati > Actinomycetota > Actinomycetes > Kitasatosporales > Streptomycetaceae > Kitasatospora > Kitasatospora sp. NPDC057936. The sequence continues at coordinate 212,287 of NZ_JBHVPD010000001.1, read as the reverse complement.
GGCGAGCGCGAGGACGACGAGAACGAGTGCGGGCACGGCACGCGCGAGGACGCGTCGCTTCCGGCGGATGGGCGCGGTGGCCGGGGTCGTGGTCGTGGTCGGGAAGGTCATCGGCGCTCGTCTCCGAGGGCGGTGGTGCGAACGAGGTCGGCGAGCAGCAGGAGCAGGCTGACGGCGGTGCCGGCGGCGGCCACCACTCCGGCGACGAGCGGGGTGTCGCGGTCGGTGATGGCTCCGGCCAGGACGGCGCCGATGCCGGGGTAGTTGAAGAGGGTCTCGACGACGACGGTGCCGCCGAGCAGCATGCCGGCGGAGGTGGCGATGCCCACGGCGATCGCGGGCAGGGCGCCGGGGAGCATGTGGTGGCCGAGGACGCGTCGGCGCGGCAGGCCGTCGACGATCGCGGCCTGGACGTGCGGCAGGGCCGCCTGGTCGGCGAGGGCTCCGCGCACGATGCGGGTGTTCCAGCCGATCTGGGGGACCGCCAGGGAGAGCAGCGGCAGGACGGTCATCGTCCAGGACTCGGGGCTGCCGTCCGGGCCGGTGAGCGTGACGGCGGGCAGCCAGCCGGTCCACTGGGACAGCAGCAGGAGCAGGCCGACCGAGACGACGAACTCCGGCAGGGCGAACGCGGCGGTGGACAGCGCGTCGACGGCCCGGTCGGTGCGCCCGCCCGGGCGCAGCGCGGACCAACCGCCGAGGGCGAGCGCGCCCACGGTGCTGAGGACCAGCGCGAGGCCGCCGAGCAGGAGGGTGTTGGGGAACGGGCCGGCCAGGACGTCGGTGACGTGCCGGCCGCGTGCGGTGGTGCCGAGGTCGCCGGTGGGCAGGCCGGTCATCCAGTCCAAGAACCGCTGCGCTACCGGGCGGTCGAGCCCGAGGGCGGCGCGGCGGGCGGCGAGGTCGGCGGCGGTGACACCCCGGTCCGAGGTCGCGCCCGCGGCGTCGCCCGGCAGGAGTCCGACGGCGGCGAAGACGGCGGCGAGCAGGACGACGAGCAGGACCAGGCGCCGCAGGGCCTGCCGGGCGACCCGGCCCGCACCGGGGAGGATGCGGGCCGGGTGGCTCCGGGACGCTCGCGCGTCCGCGGGGTGAAGGGTGGTCAACGCGCCAGCCAGGTCTTCTCGAGCTGCACCCGGCCGTAGCCGGGGAGCTTGGGCAGGTCGCGCACGGCCGCTCCGGCGAGGTCGATGCCGTCGGCCATGCCCCACAGCAGGTAGCCGGACTCGGCGAACTCGGTCTCCTGGAGCCGGTGGAGGAGCTTGTCGCGCTCGGCGGCGTCGGCGGTGCCCATGGCCTTGCGGTAGGTCTCGTCGAAGGCGGGCGCGTTCCAGCCGGACTCGTTCTGGCCGGCGTCGGAGAGCATCGTCTTGGAGGCGAAGAAGACGACGGAGTCGTTGGTGCCCCAGTAGGTGGTGTAGAGCGTGCCCTTGAGCCAGGTGGCGTCCCAGAACACCTTGGAGTCCTGCTTCACGACGTTGATCTTCACCCCGGCCTCGCGGGCCTGGGTGGCGAACAGGGTCGCGGACTCGGCGAGGCCGGCGATGTCCTCGGTGGTGATCAGGTCGTAGGTCTTGGAGGTGTCGAAGCCGGCGTCGGCGAGCAGCTGCCTGGCCTTGGCGAGGTCGCGGGTGCGCTGCGGGATGTCCTTGGCGAAGGCGGGGTCGCCGGTGCCGAGGATGTCGTTGGCGACGCTGCCGTAGCCGGAGAGGACCTGCTTGACCATGGCGTCGCGGTCGACGGCGAGCCGCAGGGCCTCGCGCACCCGCACGTCGGCGAACGGGCCGTCGGCGGTGCGCATGACGATCGGCATCGCCATGTCGTTGGGCCGGCGCAGGATCCGGACGTCCTTGCGGGCCTCGGCGGTGCGGGCGGCGACGGCGCCGACGTTGGAGGCGACGTCGATCTGCCCGGCGAGCAGGGCGTTGGCCATGGCCTGGGGGCTCTCGAACAGCCGCACCTCGACGGCGTCGAGGAGGACCTTGCCGCCGTACCAGGCGTCGTTGCGCACCAGGCGCGCGTTGCCGTCGCGGTACCAGTCGATCTTGAACGGGCCGGTGCCGGGGGCGCCGGCGATCGCGTCGTCCTTGGTGTCCTTCTTGAGGACGAAGGTGGTCAGGCGGGTCAGCAGCGGCAGGTCGGCGTTGGGGTAGTCGGAGACCAGGACGACGGTCCTGGCGTCCTCGGCCGTGATGCCCTCGGGCTGGATACCGGGCAGGCGACTCTTGCCGGCCGGGGTGTTGCGCAGGCGCTTGAGCGACCAGACCACGTCGTCGGCGGTGACGGGGGTGCCGTCGTGGAAGGTGGCGCCGTCGGCGAGGGTGAAGCGCCAGGTCTTCAGGTCCTCGGACGGCTTCCACGAAGCGGCCAGGCGCGGGGCCGTGTTGGTCCTGTCCCCGGGTATCGCGAGCGTGTCGTAGATCAGGCTGATGATCAGGTAGTCGCTCTCGTTGGCCTGGGTCCCGTGCGGGTCGCGGGTGACCGCCGAGGCCTTGCCGAGCGCGCCGACCTTCAACGTGCCGCCGGCGCGGGGCTGTTGGGAGGCGCCGTCAGAGGGAGCGGCGCTCGTGGATCCGCCCGCGCCACTGCTGCAGGCAGCGAGTGCCCCGGCCGCCCCGATACCGGCACCGGCCCACAGCAGCTGTCGTCTGGTGACGCCCACGTTCGTTCCTCGATTCGGGTCGCGCTCGATTTGCTTAGGTTTACCTACCCTAAGTTCGAGACGGGGCGCAAGCCGCCGAGCGCGGCGCACCACACCTCGGACCGTGCGCCCTTCAACCACAAGGCGGGCCATGAGCTGGGGAGTTGAGCCCGTGCGCCGCCTGCACCGCCGCCCGAAACCGAGACTACGCACATGTAGACACCGGACCGGGTAAGGCTTGCCTTACTTCGGAGTCGTTGTTACGTTTCCTGTCGTCCGGCCGTTCGAGCCGCCCCGGACCACACCCCCACGCCCAGCTCCCGCCGCCGTCCCGCACCGGCGCGGTGATGCCACGTGCCCGCGCCATCTCTCCTCCCCTGCCCCCGGAAGGTCCCCCCGTGCCCACCTGCCCTGCCCCGGTACGCCGTCTCGACACCGCCACCGCCACGGAACTCACCACCACCGCCGCCAAGTTGCTGGCCTTCCACGGCTCCGCGACCAGCCCCTCCCTGCTGGCCGACCTGCCCGTCATGTGCGCGCAGCTCAGCGAGGCGCTGCGCCACCGGCTGCGCCCGGTCGACACCGCTGACGGCCTGTTCGTCCTGCGCGGCCTGACCGTCGACGACGCCGAGCTCGGCCCGACCCCGGGCCACTGGTCGACCGTCGCGGACGCCGGCGCGCTGTGGGACGTGACCCTGCTGCTCGTCTCCGCCCTGATGGGCACTCCGATCGCCTGGGACGGCCAGCAGGACGGCCGGTTCGTGCACAACATCGTCCCCTCGCCGGGCCACGAGAGCGAGCAGACCGGCGCGTCCAGCTCCGTCCTGCTCACCCCGCACACCGAGGACGCCTTCCACCCCGGCCGCGCCCACCTGCTGCTGCTGTGCTGCATGCGCAACCACGACGGCATCGCCACCACCGCCGCCAGTGTGCGCCTGGCCGAACTCGCGCAGGCCGACCTGGAACAGCTCAAGCGCCCCGTCGCGCCGATCCTGCCCGACGACGCCTACGAGCAGGCCCGGAAGTTCGGCGGCCGGCCGGCCCCGGTACCCACCCTCTTCGACGGTCCCGACGGCCTGACCATGCGCTACGACCCCGCCTACACCCCGCTGGAGAAGACCGACCGGGCGTGGCGCGAGGCGTACGAGCGCCTCGGTGAGGAGCTGGCCCGCGTCTCGGTCGCGGTGAGCCTGGAGCCGGGGGACGTCCTGGTCGTCGACAACGACCTCGTCGTCCACGGCCGCGTCCCCTTCCGGGCCCGCTACGACGGCACCGACCGCTGGCTCAAGCGCGCCTCCGTCCGCGTCGAGGACCGTCCCACCCGCCCGCTCGCCGAGCACGACGAACACGGCTACGGCCAGGCCGCCCTCACCGCCTGGGCCGCCTGACCCGTCTGACTCGTCTGAACCGCCATCACCGAAGCCGCCCCACCACCTCGAAAGGGCACATCCATGGACCGGGACGACACCACCCTGCGCGTACTGTCCACCAGCGACCTCGCCGGCCTGGACATCGGCCTCGCCGACGTCGTCGACACCGTCGAACAGGCCTACCGCACCCTGGCCGCCGGCCAGTCCGACAACCCGCGCAAACTCACCGTCAAGCCCGCCGACGGCCACTCGGTGTCCTACGCCATGCTCGGACGCGACGGCGTGCGCAACGTCGTCGCCGTCAAGACCTCGTACAAGCACGGCCTCGACAAGGGCCGCGACGAGCAGCACTACTACACGACGCTGACCGTCTACGACGACGTCACCGGCCTGCCCGTCGCGATGATGGACTGCTCGCGCATCGGCTCCCTGCGCACCCCGGCCGTCTCCGCGCTGCTGGCCCGCGAGTGCGCCGGCCCCGACGCCTCGACCGCACTGGTCATCGGCACCGGCACCCAGGGCCGCCTCGCCCTGCCGTTCCTGCTCACCACCCTGCCGAAGCTGGAGCGCCTGCTGCTGTCCGGCACCCACCCCGACGGCATCGCCGCCGTCCGCGCCGAACTCGCCCGCCACTTCCCCGACCGCGAGCTGGAACTGGTCACCGACCTCAAGGCCGCCGCCCGCGACGCCGACGTCATCGTCGCCACCGCCGGCGGCCACACCCCGGCCGCCGTCGAGGCCGACTGGCTCAAGCCCGGCTCGGTGTCGATCCTCGTCGGTCACGGCCTCGCGCCGTCCACCCTCCACCGCGCGGACCGGGTGATCGCCACCAGCGAGGCCCAGATGCGCGTCACCGGCACCGACATGGCCGATGCCGACGGCAATCTGCCCGCCGTCGACCTGGAGCTGCCCGTCGTCATCTCCGGCGTCTCCAAGGCCCGCACCGCCCCCGGGCAGCGGATCTTCGCCTACAACAGCGGACTCGTCGTCACCGACATCGCGCTCGGCCACCGCTTCGCCCAGCTCGCCGCCGCCCAGGACCTCGGCACCGAGGTGGCCCTGTGGCGCTGACCCTGCCCGCCCACCCCGACCCGCTGACCGAGCGTCTGCACGCGAGCGGCCTGCTCCACGAACTCGCCCACGGCCTCGGCGGCCCCTTCCACTACCTGCTGCCCGAACGCTTCGCCACCAACCTGGCCGGCTTCCGCGCCGCACTCACCGATGCCGGGGTCGAAGGCCGCGTGTACTACGCCAAGAAGGCCAACAAGGCCGACGCGTTCATCGACCGCTGTGCCGCGGCGGGCGCGGGCGTCGACGTCGCCTCCCTCGGCGAGCTGCGCGAGGCGCTGGGCCACGGCGTGCGCGGCGAGGACCTCGTCGTCACCGGGCCGGCCAAGTCCGAGCAACTGCTGAGCGTGGCCGTGCGGCAGGGTGCGCTGATCGCCGTCGACGCCCTCGACGAACTCGACCGGCTGCTCGCCCGCACGGGCGAGCGCCCGGCCCGGGTCCTGTTGCGCCGCCACCCGCCCTCGCAGCGCCGCAGCCGCTTCGGCCTCGACGACGCACAGCTGCAGCAGGCGCTGGACCGGTGTGCCCAGGTCGGCGACACCGTCCGCATGGAAGGGTTCAGCTTCCACCTCTCCGGCTACGAGATCCAGGCCCGCGCCGACCTCGCCGGAGAACTCGTCGAACTCTGCCTCAAGGCGAGGATGTCGGGCCTGCAGGCGGACCGGATCAGCATCGGCGGCGGATTCCCCGTCGACTACGTCGCCGCCGACACCTGGGACGCCTTCCTCACCGAGCAGGGCCCCGCGCACTACCACGGCCAGAAGTCCTTCGCCGCAGGCGACTTCTACCCCTACCACTCCCCCGTCGCCGGATCCGACGCCCTGCGCGCGATCCTCGCCGCCCGGCCGGGCGGCACGGGTGCGAGCCTCGCGACCCGACTTCGCGAGGCCGGCGTCATGCTGCTGCTGGAGCCCGGCCGCGCCCTGCTGGACCGGGCCGGAGCCTCGGTCTTCCGCGTCCAGGGCGTCAAGGACCGCACCGGGTACGGCATCGTCACCGTCGACGGCACCAGCCTGAGCCTGTCCGAGCAGTGGTTCGACAGCGAGTACCTGCCCGAACCGCAGCTGCTCCCCGCGCGCTCGGCGGAGACGACGCCCGGGCCCTTCCCGGCGTGCGTCGGCGGCGCGAGCTGCCTGGACTCCGACCTGCTCACCTGGCGCAAAGTCCCCTTCCCCGCCCGGCCCCGGGTCGGCGACCTGCTCGTCTACCCCAACACCGCGGGCTACCAGATGGACTCCAACGAGTCCCCCTTCCACGAGCTGCCGCTGCCGCCGAAGGTCGTCATCGACCACCCCGACGGGGGCAGCCGGCCCCGCTGGCGCCTCGACCGCTGACCACCACCCCGCACACCGCATCCCGACGGAGCCTCACGCCATGACCGACGCCCTGACCCGCCCCCCGGTGGTCAGCCGGATCTCCGACCTCATCGGCTACACCCCGCTGTTCGAACTCGCCCGCGCCGACAACGGCGCCCGCCTGCTCCTCAAACTGGAGATGTTCAACCCCACCGGCAGCGCGAAGATCCGCATGGCCCGCCAGATGGTCCTCGACGCCGAACGGCGCGGCGACCTGCGCGAGGGCGGCCACATCATCGAGTCCACCTCCGGCAACACCGGCCTCGGACTCGCCGTCGTCGCCGCCGAACGCGGCTACCGCTTCACCGCCGTCGTCGACAACCACGCCGCCGCCGACAAGCTGCGCGGCATGAAGGCCATGGGCACCGAGCTCGTCCACGTCGACGCCGACACCGACGGCGAGGAACTCCACACCGCCGCTCGCGAGGAACTCGCCGAGGACATGGCCCGCGGCAAGGACAACACCTTCTTCACCGAACAGCACAACAACCCCAGCAACGCGGTCGGTTACTACGCGGTCGGCCGCGAGATCGCCCAGGCGCTCGACAACCGGGTCGACGTCCTGATCGGTGCCGTCGGCACCGGCGGCGGCCTGTGCGGCACCGCCCGCGAGCTCAAGAGGCACGTGCCCGGCGTCGCGGTCGTCGGCGTCGAGCCCAAGGGCTCCGTCGCCTTCGGCCCACCCGCCCACGACTACTACCAGTCCGGCACCGGAACCCCCGAAGGCGCCACCATCGGCCTGCTCGTCGACTACGACCTCATCGACGAAGGCGTCAAGGTCGGCGACGTCGAGGCCTTCGCCACCGCCCGGACCGTCGCCCGCCGCACCGGCCTGCTCATCGGCGGCTCCGCGGGCGGCGTCGTGCACGAGGCCCTGGACCGGCTGACCCGCCTCGCCCCCGACGCCGTCATGGTCGCCTTCGTCAACGACGGCGGCGAGAAGTACATGGACACCGTCTTCAACGACGACTGGATGACCGCCCGCGACCTCCTCGACCCGGCGGTCGAAGCGGGGATCGACGAGAAGCTGACCAAGCTCCGCAGGAACTGAAGACAATGCAGCAGCTGACCACCCTCGCCCGCGACGGCCGCGCCCTCGCCGCCCTCGCCGTCCCGCTCGTCCTCACCCAGCTCGCCCAGGTCGCCCTCACCACCACCGACACCATTATGATGGGCGCCCTCGGCACCGAGGCGCTCGCGGCCGGCGGCCTCGCCCTGGTCGTCTTCAACCAGTTGCGCACCATGGGCGTCGGACTCGTCACCTCCGTCGGCAACCAGGTCGCGGCCGCCGCCGCCCGCGCCGAACGGAGCGAGGCCGCAGCCGCCGAGGCCGGGAACGGCGACGAGGTGCGCGGCCTGGTGCGGGCGGCGATGGCCGTCGCCACCCTCGCCGGCATCGCGGGCGCCGTCCTCATGGTCCTCATCGGCCAGGCCGCGACCTGGCTCGGCCAGGACGCGGATGTCGCCCACCGCGCCCAGGGCATGCTCGCCGCGCTCGCCCCCGGCCTGGTGCCCTGCCTCTGGTTCCAGGCGATCCGCCAGTTCACCGTCGGCATGCGCCGCCCGCAGGCGCTGCTGCGGATCACCATCGCCTCCGTCGCCGTCAACGCCGCGCTCAACTGGGCGTTCATCCACGGCACCTGGGGCCTGCCCAAGCTCGGCCTCACCGGCATCGGGGTGGCCACCAGCAGCGTCCACCTGCTCTCCTTCCTCGCCCTCTACGCCTCCGCCCGCCGCGACTCCCGGCTCGCGCCCCTGCTGACCCCGGACTTCTGGCGCGCAGACCCCGGCACGGTGCGCCGCCTGCTCGGTCTCGGGGCCCCGATCGCCGCCACCTACGGATCCGAGGCCGGGTTCTTCTCCGTCACCGCCCTCCTCGCCGGCAGCTTCGGCGCCGCCGCGCTCGCCGCCCACACCGCCGTCAACCAGTTGATCTACATCGTCTTCCAGGTCGCCGTCGGCCTCTCCCACGCCGCCTCCATCAACGTCAGCCGCGAACTCGCCCTCGGCGCATACGCAGCCGCCCGCCGCATCAAGAACACCGCACTGGCCTGCGGTGCCGTCGTCACCACCCTGGTCGGCATCGCCTACCTCACCGTGCCCCGCCTCGTCCTGCGGCCCTATTTCGACCCCGGCACGGCTGCCGACCAGCAGGGCCTGCACATCGCCACCGGGCTCCTCGCTGTCGTCGCCGTCCTGCAGTTCTTCGACTGCGCCCAGAACATCGGCGTCGGCCTCCTGCGCGGCCTCGACGACACCAGGAGCGGCTTCCGCATCACCCTCATCGGCTACTGGGCCGTCGGCCTGCCCGCCGCCTGGCTCCTCGCCTACCCCCTCGGTGGCGAGACCCGCGGCCTGTGGCTCGGCCTGCTCATCGGCCTGGCCACCACGGCCGTCCTCCTGCTGCGCCGCTACGGCCTCGCCCTGACCGCGCGAGCCGGCACCACCACCGCCGAATCCGCTGCGGTCGGCACCTGAGCACCTGCCGCGGTCACCGCACCGGTCCGTCGTGTGAGCCGTGGGGCCGGTCAGGGCCAACGACCAGCCCTGATCGGCCCCACGGCCCACACGACGGTGACGGTCGGCAATTTCGCCCCCATGTCATGACCCCGAATAAGATTTAGGTTAGCCTTACCTTATGCACTATGCTTCGTTGGCCGCGAACACGGCCGGATACGCCATGCCCCAGCTCTGGCGGGTCCTCACCAAGACCGGCTACTTCCTCGGCCTCAGCGGGGCCGTCGGAGCCACCGTCACCTATGCGGCCACCGTGCGCCCGGCCCTGCGCGCCCCGGAAACGAGCACCGGGGACGCCGAGATCCTGCGCAGACGGTCCGCCGGCTACCTCGCCTGGGCCGGAGTGGTCCTGCTGGTCGCGGGCTACTTCCAGCTCGCCGCCCGCGTCGCCCGCGCCGGCAAGGGCATGCCCTTCGGCGACGCGCTCGCCCCTGGCCGGGTATGGGACTACCTGCAGGCGCCCGCGGCCAAGGGCGCCTGGATCGCCCAGGGCACGGTCTACCTCGTCCAGAACACCGTCCTGGTCGTGACCGCCGCCGCCCTGATCGCCCTCTTCGCACCGGCCGTCCGCCGCCACGTGGACCGGATCGCCCTCGCCGCGCTGCCGCTCTCCCTCGCCGTCACCCTGATCGGCGCCGTGCCGGCCACCGCCCCCGCCGACCTCGACGGGTGGCTGAACCCGGTCTTCGACCAGGCCCACATCGTGTCCGGCACCGTCTGGCTCGGCGGCCTGGCCCTGCTCGTCGCCCTGGCCGGCACCCGCAGGAGCCTCGGCGACGGCGCCGGGCTGCTGTGGGCCGACATGTGGCGGCGCTTCGGCCTCGTCGCCATGGTCTGCGTCGGCGCCGTCACCGTCTCCGGCCTGTGGCTGAGCTGGAAGCACGTCGGCGGCATCTCGCAGCTGTGGACCACCGGCTACGGCATCGCCCTGCTCGTCAAGATCCTCCTGGTCGCCGGGCTGGTCGTCGCGGGCGCCTTCAACCAGTTCTGGCTGATGCCCCGGATCGTCCGGGCGCGTGCCGCCGACGACACCACCTCGCTGCTGCACCTGACGCTCCGGCACTTCCCCAAGGTCGTCTGGGGCGAGGTCGTCCTCGGCGTCGCCGTGCTCGCCGTGATGCCGTTCATCTCCGGCTCGGCCCGCACCGAGGCCGGCAGCCCGAAGGCCGTCTCCTCCGGCACCGTCTTCGCCGGCGGCGCCGCCCTCACCATCGCGCTGGCCGTCTCCCTGTACGCGACGGCGAAGGCCTCCGACGCCCTGGCCCGCCGGCCGGCCACGCCTGCGACTGCCTGACCCACCGGTCGCTTTCACCATCCACGGGATCGAGGAGTGCCATGGGACGAGGTTGGGAGGGCCTGGCCCTCAAGGTGATGCGGGGCCGGGACTTCGCGTTCACGGTGACCGCCGCGGAGGACGTCACCACGGACTGCCGCCGGGTGCGCTTCGCGGACGGCGGCATGCTGGACGCCACCGGCGTGCACCCCACCATGTGGGTGCGGCTGTGGTTCCCGGAGGCGGGCCGCCCGCACCAGCGCGCCTACACCCTGGTCGACCCGGACCCCGCCGCGGGGACGTTCGGCATCGACTTCGCACTCCACGACGGCCCGGCCAGCCGCTGGGCGAGCGCGGCGGCGCCCGGCGACTCCATCCAGGCGACCGTCCAGGGATCCGCGTTCGCGGCCCCCGAGCCGACGCCCCGCCGGATGTTCCTCGTCGGCGACCGCGCCTCGGCCCCCGCGATCGGCTCCCTGCTGCGCGCACTGCCGGGCGTGCCGGCGACGATCTGGCTGGAGACCCAGCACGACAGCGACGAACGACTGCCGGTGTCGCGAAGCGGCCGTGACCACCACGACTTCCGGTTCGTCCCCCGGGAGGACGCCGGGGGACGACTGGCGGCCCAGGTCCGCACGGCCCTGCCCGGCCTGCTCGGCGACCCGGCCGAGGCGTACGTGTGGATCGCCTGCGACACCGTCACCACGCGTGAACTCGCCCGGTTCGTCCGCAAGGACCTCGGCGTCCCCAGGCCCCGCACCCACGCCCTCGGGTACTGGCGGCCCTGAAGACCCGTGGGGGGGGGGGGCGGCGCCGGGGGGGCGCGGCCGCGGCCGACCTCGCCCGAGCGCTCCCCCCGCGCACGGCGCGCCGGCGCGGAGCCGGCGGGGCCGGCG
>NZ_JBHVPD010000001.1:165121-201157 GCF_042887525.1 Kitasatospora sp. NPDC057936 | reverse complement strand
CCGCAGGCCCCGGGGCGCCCCCGGCCCCCCCCCCCCCCCCCGGGGGTCGGGGCGGCCCTGACCCCCGGGGGGGCCGGGCGGGGGGCGGGCCCCCGCCCCGGGCCACCACGTTGCTCCCGCCCTCCGCAGCGCCCGAGTTCGGCACTGCGCCGAGCGGCGGGCAGTCGGTGTCGCGGTCGGTCAGCCGAGCGAGGCGAGGAAGGTGTCGAGCGCCTGGACCTCGGCGGCCTTGTCCGGGTGCGAGGCGCGCAGCGACGTCAGGACGTGGTCGATCTCGCCGTCGAGGAAGTGCCAGGCCTGCCCGTTCTTGGGCTGGAGGCTGTCCTGGTCGTCGTCCCACGCCGTCTCCAGGTCCTTCACCCGGCTGGTCGCGGCCTTCTGGTCCCCGGCGTCGAGCTTGGCCAGGGTGTCGGACGCGATGGTGCGGAACTTCGCGATCTCCGCCGGGGGGAAGGAGGACGTCGCCTGCTGCGGCGTGAGGGAAGCGGCCACGGGTGCCGGGGCGTCGGCCTCGCCGGCCACGGCCGCGTGCGGTTGCTGGTTCGCCCACACGAGCAGCGCTCCGGCCGCCACCGCCACGAGGGCGAAGTAGCCGAGCATGACCCGCTCACGCGCCGGGTTCGCCGCCTGCGGCGTGCGGGCCTCGTCGTCGGCCGCGATGACGTCGCTGCGGCTCCGGGTGAGGTGGACGACCGTGGCGAGGATCGCGGCCAGGAAGATCACGCTGGTCACGGCGGTGCCCAGGCCCAGGCCCCCGTCGCTGCTCGGCGAGGCGAGCCAGTCGCCGAGGTTGGCGCCGAGCGGGCGGGTGAGGATGTAGGCCAGCCAGAAGGAGAGCACCGCGCCGGCGCCGAGGCGCCGACCGACGACGATCGCGGCGATCAGCCCGAGCGGAAGGAGCACCGACACGCCCGGGGCCCAGCCCGTCAGCTCCAGGGTCCAGTCGCCGACCGCGGTGCCGAGGGCGAAGGTCACCAGGACCGCGAGCCAGTAGAAGAGTTCACGGGAGCGGGTGACGATGCTGTGGATCGACAGCGTCCGCTCACGCGCGTACCAGATCCCGAAGACGACGGCGAGGACGCCGGCGAACACGCCGCTGCTCACCGCGAGGGGGACGCCCTGGCTGTCGGTGAGGATGTCCGTGTACAGGGTGCCGGTCACGCTCAGCACCACGACGGTGAGCCAGTACACGAACGGGACGTAGCGCTTGGTACCGAGCTGCCAGCCCAGGGCGCCGGCCAGCACGGCGGTGAAGATCAACGAGGTGTCGACCAGGCCGACGCCGAGGGTCGTGTTGATCCAGTCGGCGAAGCTCTCGCCGACCGTGGTGCAGAGGATCTTGATCACCCAGAACCAGATCGTGACCTCGGGCACCTTGTTGATCAACTGGCGGCCGAGCGACGCGGCCCCGGATCGCTCCATGGTGGATGTCATGACGCCGAGGCTGACACGCGCGACCTGAACACAACCTGAGCGCGTCACCGCGGGAATCCGCGAGGTCACCGCAGGCACAGCGGCACGGGGCCACCTGCCGGGAGGCGGCCCCCGGCGTCCTGAGCCGCCCAGACTGCTCTCATCCGGACGGGCGATACTGTGCCGATGACCGATCACCGGGTACTGGTCGTCGAGGACGACCACGGACTGCGCGAGGCCCTGGCCCGCGGCCTGCGCGAGGAGCAGTTCGACGTGCTGACGGCCGCCGACGGCGCGAGTGCGCTGCGCGCGGTGCGGCAGCAGGTCGACGCCGTGGTGCTGGACATCGGCCTGCCCGACTCCGACGGCCGGGACGTGTGCCAGGCGATGCGCGCCCACGGCTTCGCCGTGCCCGTGGTGTTCCTGACCGCGCACGGCGGACTCACCGACCGGCTGTCCGGGTTCTCGGCCGGCGGTGACGACTACCTGGCCAAGCCGTTCCACATGGCCGAGCTCGCCGCGCGGCTGCGCGCCGCCATGCGCCGGTTCGGCTGCGAACCCGGCGGCGGGGGCTCGGAGCTGCGCCTCGACCCGGCCCGGCACGTCCTGGCCGGACGGGACTGCTCGGTCGCCCTGACCCCCACCGAGTTCCGGCTGCTGGCCTGCCTGATGGCCGTACCCGGAGCCGTCGTCCGCAGGCGGGCGCTGCTGCGCGCGGGCTGGCCGGAGGGCGCCATGGTTACCGACAACACCCTCGACCAGTACCTGGCGCGCCTGCGTCGCAAGCTGCGCCAGGTGGACGGCGCGCACGGCATCGCCACGGTGCGCGGCGTGGGCTACCGGTTCGAATGAGACCCTCCACCGGGCGGATCCGCCCCCACCGGCTGCCGACACGGCTGCGTTCGGTGCGTCCCCGCACTCTGCGCGGCCGCCTGGCACTGATCGCCCTGGTCAGCATCGCGGTCTGGGTGGCCGTGCTGACGGCCGTCTTCCAAGGGCTGCTCACCGCACAACTGAACAGCCAGGCCGACGAACTGCTGCGCACCCGGGCCACGGCGGCGGCCGCCACCGTCCGCCCCTCCGCCGACGGCAGGCTCACCATCGACGAACCCGCCGACGACAGCGCCCTCGACGTCGGCGTCTGGATCTACCAGGACGACCAGGCCCTGGAACGCCCGACCGCCTCGCGCGCCCTCCAGAACACCGCAGACCGGCTCGCCGGCGGCCCCGCCGGATTCAGCCGCAGCACCGGACCCGACCCCGCCCGCCTCTACGTCCTGCCCGTCCTCGCGGGCGACCGACGCGTCGGCGCCGTCGTGGCCGCCGTCGGACCGGACCCCGGAGAACCCACGGCCGAACTCGCCCTGACCGCGGCCGCGGCCCTCGCCGCCCTCATGCTCGCGGCCGTGTACCTCGTCACCCGGGCCGTGGTCGGAGGCGCGCTGCGCCCGGTGGCGGCGATGAGCGCCCAGGCGGCGGCCTGGAGCGCCGCCGACACCACCCGCCGCTTCGGCACCGCACGGCGCCCGGCCGAACTGTCCGCCCTCGCCGGCAACCTCGACGAACTGCTGGACCGGCTGGCCGCCGTCCTGCGGCACGAGCAGCAGCTCACCGCGGAGCTCTCGCACGAGCTCCGCACACCGCTGGCCCGGATCACGGCCGAGACGGACTGGCTGCTGGCGAGGCCCCGGGACGCCGCCGAACAGCAGGCCGCCCACCGCGCCATCGCCGAGAGCTCGGCGCGGATGCGGGAGATCTGCGAGACGCTGCTCTCCCAGGCCCGCGACGGGATCGGCGCGGGCGGCGGAACCGGCGAGGCGCCGGGCCGCTGCCTGCTCGCGCCACTGCTGGCCACGCTGGCCGAGCGCAGCGCCCAAGAGTTCCCGCACGCGCCGCCGGTTCGGGTACACGGGGGTGACGCACAGGTCGTGGCCGGCGTTTCGGCCCCGATCGTCGAGCGCATCCTGGCGCCGCTGCTCGACAACGCGCGCCGCTACGCCCGGACGTCGGTGACCATGGAGTGCGCGGGCCGGCCCGGCTCGGTCACGGTGGTGGTCAGCGACGACGGCCCGGGCATCCCCGAGGGGGTGGGCGAGGCGGTGTTCGAGCCAGGACGCCGGGCCGATCCCGGGGACGGCCACGACGGCGCCGGCCTCGGCCTGGCCCTGGCCCGCCGCCTCGCCCGCGCGGCAGGCGGCGACCTCACCCTCGGTCGGCCGTCCACCGGCGCCGGCGGCTGCTTCGAGCTCTCCCTGCCGACGGGATGAGCCTCCCGCGGCCGTCGCCGGGGCTCACGTCCCGGTGGGGCCTTCCTCGCCGTCCGGCCGGGTCGCCAACGCCGGCAGCGGCGTGTACGCGGCCACCAAGTTCGGCATCAACGGCTGGTCGGAGTCGCTGCGCAAGGAGCTGCTGCCCGACGTCCGCGTCACCGTCATCGAGCCCGGCGTCGTCGCCACCGAGCTGCCCACCCACATCACCCACGAAGCGACCTGCCAGGGCGCCCGGCAGCTCTACGACGTCGCCCAGGTCACCGCCGAGGACGTCGCCGAGGTCATCACCTTCGCCCTCCAGCGCCCCCGGCACCTGGCCATCCACGAGATCCTGCTTCGCCCCGCCGGCCAGGCCTGACCCGATCACCCCGCGCTCCCTCCCGGCTCTACTCCGCGGGCTCCTCCAGGAGCCACCAGGCACACAGGATGAACGGGGTGCCGAGCCCGCCCACGGCGACCATGATCCACAGCGGCCAGTAGCCGCCGCCGGTGACGGGAGCCCGCTGCGGGTGCACGGGGTCGATCCGTACGCCGACCCGGTGTCCGTCGGGCCACTGCTCGTCCGCGCCCTCGTCGGCGCGGTACTCGTGCCCGTCCGCCGTCCAGTGGTAGGTGCACTCGGTGCTGGTGTCGCCGCTGTCGTGGCAGCCGGTGACGGTGGCGGACACCCGGAGCGTGGCGTGAACGTCGCGGTCGTGCTGGTGGAACCAGCCGCTGAGGGAGAAGGCGAAACCGCCGGCGAACACGCAGAGCATCAGGGCGAGCAGGGCGCTGCGGAACAGGGCTCCGGCCACGGAGCCGGAGCGCGGGCTCTCGCCCAGGGCGACGCTCACCGGTCCGGCCAGCGCCGCGACTGCCGCCGCACCGGCCGCACCCCTCCAGCCGGCGTACCAAGGCGTCGAGCCCCACGGGGTGCAGGCCGTCGTCACCGCGCCGGCCAACACCGCGGCCCAGGCCGCGCGTTGGAGCAGGCGCACGGCGCCGCGCGCCCGACGGCGCGGGCCCCCGGCCCGGCTCGGGGCGGCGGGGGGCCGTCGGTCTTCGGGAGTCGGCGGAGTCGGAGGAGCGGGAGGAGTCGGAGGAGCGGGAGGTCGGTCGTCCGCGGTGGTGGTCACCCGGCCACGCTGGCAGAGGCGCGGAACCGGCACCAGAAAGCGGTGCTCACCCCCGGCGTTCAGCGATGCTTACGGCACAGGCGTGGCGGACGGCCCGCCGGGCGCGGTCCGCTCGCCGGGATCGACCAGATGGCTGCTCACCCGCGGCTCACCGTCGGTCAGGCCCTGCGCCGCCAGCCGCTCGCCCGCCGTCAGCAGCGCGCTCTGGAGCGCCTCGCCCGCCGCCCGTACCGCCGGGGGCGCGCCCCACGGGCCGGTGCGCCGCAGCAGCCGCACCAGGTAGGAGCCGGGCACCGGCAGCGAGGTGACGGTGCCGGCGCCCGGGCCGATCAGGGCGGCGGCGTTCGCGGGCAGGATCGCGGCGCCGAGGCGCGCGGCGAGCATGGTGTAGACGGCGAAGCGGTAGCGGGCGGTGTGCTCCACCAGCGGCACGATGCTGTGCTCGGCAGCCAGGCGCTGGAAGGCCAGCTGCCGGGGGGAGCCGGCCGGGGCGGTGATCCAGGGGCGGCCGGACAGCTGGGCGGGGTCGGCGGGCGACGGCCAGTCGGCCGGAACGACCAGGCGGTAGGCGTCCTCGAACATGACGCTCGCCTCGACGCCGGGCGGCAGCGGGGTGGGCTCCTGCCGGTCGTCCTCGATGACGAGGACGTCCAGTTCGCCCAGGCGGAGTGCGCGCAGCCCCTCCTGCCGCCCGGTCTCCACCAGCCGGGGGACGAGGTCGGGGTGGGTGCGGGCGAGCAGGTGGACGGCGGTGGTGGCGAAGAACGTGATGGCGGGCGCCGGCACACCGATGGCGACCGGGCCGGCGGCGGCCCCGCCGAGTGCCCGCAGGTCGCGGGCCGCGTCCTGGAGCGCCTGGCCGATCCGGTCGCCGTAGCCGGCCAGCAGGCGTCCGGCGGTGGTCAGTTCGGCCCGTCCGCCGGTGCGGTCCACCAGCGGGACGCCGACCTCGCGTTCCAGCCGGCTCAGCTGCTGGGACACCGCGGAGGGCGTGTGGCCGAGGGCGCGCGAGGCGCCCGCCACGCTGCCGGAGTCGGCGATCTGGCGCAGGATCAGCAGTCTCTTCGGGTCGAGTTCCACCACTGCGCCGCCCTTTCGCTCCGCCCGGGTCGAGGACGCCCATCCTGGCAGAGGCCGCGGCGCCGGTCCGGACCGCTCGTCCGAGCGTCCCTAGGACAGGTCCCAGACCTCGATCGTCAGTGCCCGGTCGGCCGGGCACGCGGCGATCCGTTCCGGATGCGTCTCCACGGCACGGGCCTGGACCCATGTTCCGGTACCGGAGCCGGGCACCGCACCGGCGGCCAGCAGGGGCAGGACGTGCTCCGCGCGGGCGGTGTAGCGGTTGGGGTACCCGCCGCGGATCAACTGCTCGGCCTTGCCCGCGGCCACCAGCTCCTCCACCCACGTGATCCCTGACGCCCCGATCTCCCACCTGGCGAGTACGAAGTCACGGCGCTGCTCGGGGATTGCCCGGTCGTACTCCTCGGGGCTCAGTTCCGTGATGCCGATCCACCAGCCGAGCATGTTCCGCGTCCTCCCCGCCGACGTCACTGCCGACGTCACTGCCGACGTCACTGCCGACGTCACTGCCGACGTCACTGCCGACGTCACTGCCGACGTCACTGCCGACGTCACTGCTGCCGAAGCCTACTGGGAGGGCGGCGCGACGTCATCGGCTTACCGTCGTGCTGTCGAGCTGTGCCCGAGAACGGTCCGGCGGCGCCGCCAGGCCCGGCGCCGCGCACCCTCAGGGCTCGGCCAGGTATCCCTGCACCGTCCGGGCCAGGAGCGGGGCGAGCCGTTCCGCGGGTGCCGACGCGAGCGGCTCCACCTGGATCACGTAGCGCGCCATCGCCAGCCCGACGATCTGCGAGAGCGTCAGCTCCACCCTCAACTCCGGCTCCTCCAGGTCGAGTTCGCCCGCCAGCCGGCCCACGAGTTCGGTCACCATGAAGCCCCGCACCAGCGCCGCCACCTCCTCGCTGGCCGCCGCCGTGCGCAGCAGCGCCAGCAGCCGGTCCCGTACCGCCGGTTCCTCCCAGAGCCCGAGGACGAAGGCGGCCACGCGTTCGCCGACGCGCTCGCGTTCGCCCGCGAGCACGCGTTCCACGACGGCCCGCGGGTCGACCGGGAAGTCCAGTGCCGCCAGGAACAGCCGGTCCTTCGTCCCGAAGTAGTGGTGCAGCAGCGCCGCGTCCACACCGGCCGCGCGGGCGATCGCCCGCATGCTCGCCTTCTGGTACCCGCGGGCCCCGAACTCCGCCCGGGCCGCCTCCAGCACCGCGCCCCGGGTGTCCTCTCCCCCGGGGCGCCGTCCGACCCGCTTCTGCTGATTCCCCTCGCCACTCACGAGGCCATTGTCACCGGTGACACCTGCGCGCGACTTGACCGGCACCCCCGGCGGCGCAAAACTCATCACATGATGAATTCCATGGCGGGGCCGCCCGGCCCCGCGGTCCGCATCACCGGCCTGACCGTCGAACGCGGCGGCCGCCCGGTCCTCCACGGCCTCGACCTCGACATCGCCGCCGGCACCATCACCGGCCTGCTCGGCCCCAGCGGCTGCGGCAAGACCACCCTGCTGCGCTCGGTCGTCGGCGTGCAGCGCACCGCCGCCGGCCGCGTCGAGGTGCTCGGCCTCGACGCCGGCAGCCCCGCCCTGCGCCACCGCGTCGGATACGTCACCCAGGCCCCCTCGGTCTACGGCGACCTCAGCGTCGCCGAGAACCTCGACTACTTCGCCGCCGTCCTCGGCGCACCCGGGACCGACCCCGCCCGGGTGATCGCCCAGGTCGGCCTGACCGGCCACGAACGCGACATCGCCGACCGCCTGTCCGGCGGCCAGCGCGCCCGCGTCTCACTCGCCGCGGCCCTGCTCGGCACCCCCGAGCTGCTCATCCTCGACGAGCCGACCGTCGGCCTCGACCCGGTGCTCCGCCAGGACCTCTGGCGGCTCTTCCGCCGGCTCGCCGACGGCGGCGCCACCCTGCTGGTCTCCAGCCACGTCATGGACGAGGCCACCCGCTGTGACCGCCTGCTACTGATGCGCGACGGCAGGCTGCTCGCCCACGACACCCCCGACGCGCTGCTCCGCGCCACCGGAGCCGCCGACATCGACAGCGCGTTCCTCGAACTGGTGGAGGCCGGCCGATGACCACCCCCCGCACCCGGCCGCGGAGGGCGCACGCCCTGCGGCGCACCCTCGCCACCGCCCGCCGCGTCCTCACCCAGCTGCGCCACGACCCGCGCACCCTCGCCCTGCTCCTGGTCGTGCCCTGCCTGCTGCTCGTCCTGCTCAAGTACATGTTCGACGCCCAGCCCGCCACCTTCGACCGGACCGGCCCCGCCCTGCTCGGCGTCTTCCCGCTGCTCGTGATGTTCCTGGTCACCTCGGTCGCCATGCTCCGCGAACGCACCACCGGCACCCTGGAACGGCTGCTCACCATGCCGTTGGGCAAGCTCGACCTGCTCCTCGGGTACGCCCTGGCCTTCGGCGCCGTCGCCCTGCTCCAGGCGACCCTCGCCACCGCCCTCACCATCGGCCCGCTCGGCCTGCACATCGCCGGCCCCACCTGGCTGGTCTTCGCCGTCGCCGTCGCCGACGGACTGCTCGGCATGGCGCTCGGCCTCCTGGTCTCGGCGTTCGCGGCCACCGAGTTTCAGGCCGTCCAGTTCCTGCCCGCCGTCCTCCTCCCCCAGATGCTGCTGTGCGGGCTCTTCGTCCCGCGCGACGCCATGGCGACCGCGCTGCGCTGGGCCTCCGACGTCCTGCCGCTCTCCTACGCCGTCGACGCGATGACCCGGCTCACCACCACCGCCACCGCCGACTCCGCCGTGGCCCGCGATCTCGCCGTCGTCGCCGGCTCCGCCCTGCTCGCCCTCGCCCTGGGAGCCGCCACCCTCCGCCGCCGAACCGCCTGATACCGCCCTCGGTCCACATGGCCGTACCCTCCGGCCGGCAGCGCCGGACCACGGTGTGCGTGGTCCCGAGCCTGCCCGCCCGGCGGCCGGAGTGCGCGAAGGGCCATGCCGGACGGCGGCCGACAGGGCGCCGCCGACTGCCGGCGGATCCGAGACCCGGCCGGTTCGCGCCGCCGCAATAGATCGGGGACGGATGTTCGGTAGTCTCCGTTGATCGGCGGCGGTGAGCGCTGCCTTGGGGGGACGAGGGAGCCGGTAGATGGAGTCGCCTTCGGCCGGGCAGCGGTCGGCGGAGCAGGGCTCGTGGCAGTGGGACGACGCGGGCGGTGCCGGCGGGACGCCCGGGGACGTGGTCGGCGGGGGCGGGGAGGGGCCGCGGCTCGGCCGGCGGGGACTGCTCGTCGGGGCCGGGGTGCTCGCGGGGGGCGCGGCACTGTGGGCCTTCGGGCGCTCCGCCCGGACGGCGCCGCCGACGCCGCGGCCGACCGCGGCGGAGGGGCCCGCGCCGGCCTGGACGTACCGGGGGGCGGAGGCGATGGCGCCCGAGCGGCTGGCGGACCGGCCGGGCCGGCCGCTGTTCCCGTCCCGCACCAGGCTGGTGGTGCTGGATCCCGCGAGCGGCGCCCCGGCGCGGCTGATCACCTTCGACCAGCCGCGCCCGTACCCGCCGAGCGGCCCGGACTCCATGGGGAGCGTGGTGTTCGGGCCGGACCGGCTGTTCACCACCTTCCAGGGCCGCATCGAGTCCCGCCATCTCACCGACCCCGGCGGCGACTGGAGCCTGCCGCTGCCGGCGGAGTTGGGCCGCGGCAGCGTCCAACTGGCCGGTTGCGACGGCGGCACGCTGTACGGCTCGGTCCTCAACTACGGTTCGACCACGACCACGTCACCCGACACCAAGGTGTTCGCGATCCGGGTCTCGGACCGGTCGGTGCTCTGGTCGCGGCCCTTCGGGGCCGGCGAGAACCTGCTGGCCCCCGTGACGGCCGCCCCCGGCCTGCTGCTGTGCAGGCGCAGAGCCGGCGAGCGCACCGAGGTGGTCGTCCGGGATGCCACCGACGCCCGGGAGCTGTGGAAGGCCCCCGCGGACGAGAACCTGCGCTGGTACACCCCCGGACCGGAGAACATCTATGTCCCCGACGGCACCGGGGGCGTCCGCGCGCTGGCGCCGAACGGCGAGTCGCGCTGGACGGCCGGTCCGGCCGCGGGAGAACAGTGGCGGGCGCTGCCGCCGGTCGCGGACGGCGCCCGGGTCTACGTCCCGCGCGACAACGGCCTGCTCACGGGCCACGACGCAGTGACGGGCCGCCAGGTGTGGTCCTACCGGCTGCCGTTCCCGCTGGACGTCCGGAGCCAACCTTTGGTGGCCAAGGGCGTGCTGTACGTCCCCGGGCCGGCCGCCGGTGGCGTGTGGGCGATCGACGCCGCGACCGGCCGGCAGCTCTGGACCTTCCGCGACGGGATCCCCGGCAAGGACGTCTGGTCGCTGGCCGCCGACGACACCCACCTCTACGCGGGCCACGACGACGCCCTGCACGCACTGCCGCTGGGCGCGAGTTAGCTCACGCGGATCACAAGGTCCTGCGGCGTGCGGACCTCGGTCCGCACGCCGCAGGAGAGCGGTTCAGCAGGAATGCCGTTCAGCAGGAGAGCGGTTCGGCAGGAGTGCGGTTCAGCTCGCCATGGTGCTCTGGATGAAGTCCTTGAACGCGGTCACGTTGGTGTAGATCGACGGATCGACCGCACAGGTGGGCGAGGTGCCGCCGGCGCGGCTGGTGGCGCCGAGCAGCCGCCACTCACCGTTGATCTGCGCGATCGCCGGGCCGCCCGAATCGCCGTAGCAGGCGCCCTGGTTGCTGCCGTCCGGGCCCTGCGGGTTGTTGACGCAGAGTTCGGAGGAGGCGTCGAAGCCCTCGGCGCAGCCGCTCGGGAGCAGGCTGGTGTCGAGTTCCTTGAGCTGGTCGGGGCCGTTGTCACCACCGGGCTGCGGCGTCTCCTGGCCCCAGCCGAGCAGCCGGGTGGCGGTGCCGGCCGGCGCGCTGTCGGCGATCGCGATCGGGGTGGCCTGGACGGGGGCCGCGAGCTGGAGCAGGGCGATGTCGTTGTTGGTGCTGTAGTTCGGGTGCGGGACGACCCGGGCGAGCGAGGCCACCTCGCCGCCCGAGGTCCGGTCGCCCGAACCGACCCGGACGGTGAACTGGTCCGCCGTGCCGCCGGCCACGCAGTGTGCCGCGGTGACCGCCCAGGTGGGCGAGATCAGCGAGGCGCCGCAGATGTGCTGGCCGCCCTGTTGCAGCGAGACGATGAAGGAGTAGTTCTGCGACGCGCTGCCACCGCCGATGATCGGGGGGCTCGGCACGGGCGCGGCCGAGGCGCCGGTCCCGGGCGCGGCGAGCGCGAGCGCGGTGGCCGCAGCGGCGGCGGCGAGGATCCTGGGCAGCGGGAAGTACCTCATGGTGTGTCCTTGTCCGGCGGTGTGGGGCCGCCTCGTGGGGGATGACATGGAACAGATGTGGCATGTCCATGCCGAACTGCCCGCAAGGCTGGCCCCTGACGGCCCATCGGGGACACCCGCCGATCGGCGGGGAGAGCGCCACTGATCGGAGTATTGCGCCGCCACGCCGTCACCCCGTCACGCGCGGCTCCCAGGGCCACCACCGGGCCCCGGGAGCCGCCGCCGTCCGACCGTCAGGGCCTCAGCCGATCACCCACCGCTGGAGCGCCGAGCCGGTGTCCGGCTGCTGCGTGACGAGCGCGCCGTCGCCCGTCGAAGCCGTGGTCAGCAGGAGGCCGCTCTTCTGCGACGCGAGCGTGTACCCGCCGCCCGCCACCTGCGTCGCGATCCAGCGCTGGTTGGCCGCGCCGGTGCACGGCCACTGGATCACCTGGGCCCCGGCCGCTGCCGAACCGCCGCTGACGTCGGCGCAGAGCTTCGACTCGCCGTTCGCGAGCTGGTAACTGCCGTCCGCCTGCCGGGTGAAGACCCAGTTCTGGTTCCGGCCGCCGTTGGGCGTCCAGGTGACGAGCCGGGTGCCCTGGCCGGTGGAGTGGGCCGGGTCGTCCAGCGCCTTGCCCGAGGCCACCACCGTGCGGGTGCCGTCGAGCCCGGTGCCGGCCGGGCCGAGGGCGGTGAGCGTCAGGGTCTGCTCCGCCGCCGTCCGCGCGCCGCCGACGGTGCTGCCGCTGCGGTCGGTCCAACTCCGGTTCGGGGTCGTCTCGGTGAGCCGGTAGGCGTTCGCCGAGAGTCCGAGGACGAGGCCGCTGTAACGGTTCACGATCCGCAGCGCGCCGGTCGCGGTGCCGTCCGCCGCCGTGCCGGGCACGAGCCACCACTGCTGCCCGACCGTCGGCCCGCCGGCCGGAGCCGCGCCGAGGACGGGCCGGGCTCCCCACGAACGCCCGCTCACCGAGCCCGAGTCGACCCCGAGCAGCTGCCCGGTCGAGCCGTTGGCGATCCTGTACGAGCCGTCGCCGTTCGCCGCGAAGGTCCAGGACTCCAGCGGCGAGCCGGTCGCCGCGACCAGCGAGGTGGTGTCCGGGCCGCCCGCGGCCTGCGCGAGGACCCGTCCGTCCGCGTTCGCGATCCGGTAGACCCGGCCGGGGTCGACCGGCGGCGCGGCGGGCGCCGACGGGTCGATCGTGACCGGCACGTACTCGCCGTCCGCCCCGCCGGAGCAGCCGAACGCGCAGTAGGCGCGGAAGGTCCGCCCGACGATCGCCGAGCTCGTCCGGTTGGCGCCGTCGAGGAACCAGCGGTACCAGGAGGCCGTGTGGTAGCCGCCGGTGTCGCCGATCGGCACCCACTTCTGGGTCGAGAGGTCGGCGGTGGCGTAGTAGCGCTGGGGCGCGTTGCCGCTCTGGTCGACGGCCTGCGGTTCGCCGATGTAGAGGCCGAGGTAGGCGTCGTAGGTGACGTCCATGACGAACAGCGGCGAGGTCGGGGGCATCGTCCCGGCGGCGATCTGCTGGGCCGAGGTCCCGGTGTTGGCCGGGTCGTACTCGTCGGCCGCCGCCGTGTACCCGGTGGAGTTGTCCGCGTCGACGGGCACCATGTTGCTCTCGCGGCCGCCGGTGCCGAGCTCGGTCCAGGCGCCGTCGTACCACTTCCGCCAGGAACCGGGCGCCATCTTGGAAGCGATCGGCGCGCGGGCGACGTGGGAGTGGAACGCCTTCCAGCCGCCGCTCTTGTCGACGATGCGCGAGCCGTAGAAGACGTAGAAGTACCCGGAGGCGGTGTCGACGAGGAGCCGCTGGTCGCCGTCGCCGTAGGAGTAGGTCTCGTTGGGGAACTGCGCGGTGTCGCCCCGGCTCGTGCTGTACGGCGAGGTGATGACGTGGTCCCTGATCGCCCAGGTGCGGCCCTGGTCGGTGGAGACGGCGTAGTCGATGGCGTCGTAGTGGAGCCCGTCCCCGAAGGGCTGCGGGGTGAACTCGTTGTGCACCAGCCCGTACCAGTCGCCGGTGTCGGGGTCGACCCACACGCCGGACAGGTCGCAGTAGTTCTTCTGCGCGTACCCGCTGGCGCCGCCGGCGAACGTCGCGCCGCGCCCGGTGGGGCTGTTGTTGCAGCGCGAGGTCGTGTCGTCGTTCCGGTCGGCGGGGTCGGCCGGGTTGACGGCGCCGCTGATCGCGGCGGACCGGGTGGCGGTGTCGAAGTCGGTGCCGGTGAAGAAGTCCCAGTAGCGCGGGTCGTTCTTGCCGTACAGCGCGGCGGACTGCTGGAAGTAGAAGGTGCCGTCCTTGTCGACGTACGGGACGGCGGGGGTGTCGGTGGGGTGGGTGAAGGGCGTCGGCGCCCCGACCGTGACGGTGTAGGCGGCCGAGCGGTCGGGCTCGTCGGCCGAGGCCGCGGACGGCAGCGCGGAAGCGGTGACCGTGGCCGCGAGCAGGACCGCGGCGGTCAACAGGGTGGCGAGTCTGCGGGACGGGTGAGGGAACACGGGCACTCCCTGGCTCACTCTTGCTCAACTCTGCTTCAGTTCAAGCAACTTCGAGCACGACAGTGGCAGCAAGCGTCAGCCCGGTCAAGACCGGCGACACACTCCGCGCCTCGACTTCACTGGATAAGTCCGGCCATCACTGAATAAGCAGCCCGTAATCTGTTGACGCAGGAAATCCGAGATCCCAACCGCACGCCCGCGTGCGGATTTTTCGAAAACGTTGTGTTCAGCTCAAAGCCCTTTACTCACCGGCCCGTTGACCCCCATTTCCGGGACCTGCTTTGCTGTGGCGTGGCAGGCTGCACCGCCCCCATCCCCCTCGTAGATCCGTGACCGACGATCCGTCGGATCACGTGCCGGTGCCGCCTGTTCTCCTCCGTCCTCACCCCGCACAGCCCCGCTGCCAACAGGCAGGCGGGTGGTCGGCATGAGAGAGGCTCCCCCCACCATGGGTATTTCCCGCACGCCCCACAAGGCGGGCAGACCGACCCGCAAGGCGAGAACGACGGTCCTGTCCGGCGTCGCGGCGCTGGCCCTCGCGGCCGCCGGATTCGCCTCCACCGCCGCACAGGCCCAGCCCGAGGCGACGAACCGGCCGAGCGCGTCGGCGGCGAACCCGTTCAGCCCCCAGTACCAGCACCCGTACCGGCACGGCGTCATGCCGACCATCGCGCAGAACGCCAAGATGAAGGCCTGGGCGGACACCCACGCCGGCACCGCGGCGACCGGTCCGCAGACGCTGTCGTACGGCGGCGGCACCAACGGCGTCGGCGTCCTCGACGGCCACGCCAAGGTCTACCTGGTCTTCTACGGCAGCCAGTGGGGCAGCCAGGGCACCAACGGCAGCGGCGACGCGACCTTCTCCGGCGACCCGGACGGCGCCGCCGCCGTCGCCCAGGAGATGTTCAAGGACATCGGCACCGGCGGCGAGCTCTGGTCCGCCGACCTCACCCAGTGGTGCGACGGCCCCAACGTCGCGTCCGGCGCGGTCAGCTGCCCGTCCAACGCCAGCTTCGTCCCGTACCAGAGCGGCGGCGTCCTGTCCGGCGTCTGGTACGACAACTCGGGCGCCTCGCCGAGCGCCGCCAGCGGCAACCAGCTCGGCCAGGAGGCCGTCAACGCGGCCGGCCACTTCGGCAACACCACGGCCGCGTCCAACCGCGACGCGTACTACGTGATCCTCTCGCCGACCGGCACCAACCCGGACAACTACCAGAACCAGTACTGCGCCTGGCACGACTACACGGGTGACACCACGCTCACCGGCGGCGCGGTCAACTCGCCCTACGGCGACCTCGCGTTCTCCAACCAGCCGTACAACATGGACTCCGGCGCCGGCTGCGGGGTCGGATTCATCAACTCCGGCAGCGGCACCCTCGACGGCTGGACGATGACGCTCGGCCACGAGTGGCACGAGACGATGTCCGACCAGTTCCCGGCCGGCGGCTGGACCAACCACGTGTCCGGCAGCAGCTACAACGGCCAGGAGAACTCCGACGAGTGCGCCTGGCTCTCCCCCGGCACCACGGGCGGCGCGGCCATGATCACCATGGGCACCGGCTCCTTCGCCGAGCAGGCCAGCTGGTCCAACGACACCAACTCCTGCGCCATCTCGCACCCGATCGTCGGCGGCGGCACCGGCCAGAACACGGTGACCGTGACCAACCCGGGCAGCCAGAGCGGCACCGTCGGCACGGCGGCGAGCCTGCAGATCCACGCCACCGACTCGGCCTCCGGCCAGGCGCTCACCTACTCCGCCACCGGCCTGCCGGCCGGCCTGTCGATCAACTCCTCGACCGGCCTGATCTCCGGCACCCCGACCGCCGCCGGCACCTCGTCCGTCACCGTCACCGCCAAGGACAGCACCAACGCCTCCGGCAGCGCCTCCTTCGGCTGGACCGAGAGCACCGGCGGTGGCGGCGGCAACGCCATCACCAACGGCGGCTTCGAGACCGGCAACCTGTCCGGCTGGACCTCGGCCGGCTCCACCTCCGCCTCCGGCTCCGCGGCGCACAGCGGCGGGTACGGCGCGATGGTCGGCTCGGCCAACCCGAGCACCACCTCCTCGATCGCCCAGACGTTCACCGCCCCGGCCGGCTCCAGCAGGCTCTCCTTCTGGTACAGCAACACCTGCCCGGACACCGTGACCTACGACTGGGCCACCGCCACCCTAAAGGACAACACCACCGGCACCACCACCACGGTCCTCGCCAAGACCTGCGCCGCCACCTCCGCGTGGGTCAACAAGACCGCGGCCGTGACCCCGGGCCACAGCTACACCCTCACCCTGACGAACCGCGACGACAACTACCCGGGCGACCCGACCTACACCTACTACGACGACGTGACCGTCTCCTGACGCCCACCTGATCGTCCGCACCACCGACCCTTGCCGGGGCGGGCCCCGAAGGCCCGCCCCGGCAAGGGCTTCGCTCCTCACCGCAACCGGCCCGCCGGATCCCCCACTGCCTCGTAGTACACCTCCCGCGACCGCCGGGTCCGCCGCACGAGCCCGCCCCGGTGGAGCGCCTGCAAGTGGTACGAAACCGTGCTCGGACTGAGGCCCACGCGCGAGGCCACGTCGGCCGTCGTCCGAGCCCGCGTCAGCTCCGCGAGGATCGACGAGCGCGATCCGCCCAGCCGCTCCCCGGCCTCCCGCGCCAGGCCGAGCGCCGGGTAGACCACGACGGGCGTCCGTCTCCCCGCCGCAGGGTCGAAGGACAGCATCAGCCCCGGCGGAAAGGCGCCCGGCACGAAGATGACGCCCGGCCCGGTGATCCGCAACCCCGGCTGCCGGTCCGGACGGCCGGGCCGTCGCACGGACAACGTCCCGTCGTGCCAGCCCACTTCGGGGTGCAGACCGGCGACCATCCCGCCCAGCCCGAGCCCCGCCGTGAGCTCCCCCCGGCGGGCGATGTCGTGCTCCAGCCGCGCGGAGAGCCCCGCCCAGTGAGGCCCGAGGACACCTGACCAGAACGCGCCCAACTCCCCCGCCAGCCGCTCCGCGAAGCCGTCCTCCCCGCGGTCCAGCGCGTCCAGCACGAGGGCGCGCGGCCTGCGGGCCGGAATCCCGAGGTCCGCGAGCCCGGACAGCACCAGCCCCATCTCCGCCCGGACCCGCTCGACCGGAGCGGTGGCCACCAGGTGCAACTCGTCCTCGACGGCCGACCGGTAGGCCGCCGGCTCCGGCGTCAGGAAGTCGGGCGTGTAGCCGTCCGCACTGATCGCCAGCGCGGCGAGCAACCCCAGCCGCCGCCCGACGATGACGTCCCGCGCCCGCAGCCGCCACTCGTACGGCACCGCGCGAGGCTGCCGCCCGAGGGTGAAGAGCAGGTGCATGGCCTGGTAGAGCGGCGACACGGCGAAACGCGTGCGCGCCACCGCGGCCGCCGAGAGTTCGATCCGGATCACGTGATTCCCCCTTTTACGCGTGATCGTCTTCGAATTGTTTCGAATGATTCGACCGGCGATCCGTCATCCGATTTCCTGGTCCCACGGGCGAAACGACCGCCCACCGAAACTCGGGAAAGGAACGCTCAATGAAGCGTCTGAAGGCCGTACTCGGCACCGGCGCGGCCGCCCTCGCCGCCACCGCCTCCCTGCTCGCCGGCGCGGGCACAGCCCACGCCGACACCATCAACGGCTGCGCGGACGGGTACGTCTGCATCTACGCCAACGACGGCACGATCACCAACCGGTACTACAACTACGGGACGTACAACCTCTCCAACCAGTACGGCTACAAGTGGATCCTCAACAACCAGACCGGTGGCGCCAAGGTGTCGTTCTGCACCGGCTACAACGGCGTCGACTGCGGCCCCGCCTACACCGCCGTCTCCTGGCTCTACATCAACCTCACCCCCATCAACTCGATCGTCATCGCCGCATAGCACAAAAGCGGCCACGATATCGAGTTCGATGACGAATCAAGAATCATCGAAACCGGCCGCCCGTTTCCCCGTCCCCCCGGACGGAGGAAACGGGCGGCTCTCGTCTTTCGACCCTAAACGAACCCGCCTTACCGAACACTTACCAATCGCTCGCGCCCGGCCCTCGTATCACCACCCCCACGCCCACCGTCTAGGCTCGGGGACGATCGAACGAAGGACCGAAGGGAAGCACGTGGGCAGCTGGGAGCGCGCGCTGGACGCGGCGGGGATCGACGACCCCGGACTGCGCGGCGACTACGGCCGGCAGCGCGAGCAGGTCACCGCCTACCGCCGCGAGGCCGCCCTCGCCGCCGGGCTGCTGCTGCCGCCCCGGCTGGTGCCGCACGTGATCGCCGCCACCGCCTTCATGCACCGCACCGACACCCTGCTCGACAGCGGCCCGGTCGACGAGCGGCGGCCCGCCTACGCGCGCTGGGAGCAGGAGGTCGTCGAAGGACTCGCGACCGGCCGGACGGACAACCCCGAGCTGCGCCCGCTGCTGGCCTCCGCCGCCGCGCGTCCCGTCCTGCGCGAGCGCATCCCCGGCCATCTCGCCGGAGCCCTCGCGGACCTCGACTTCACGGGCTTCGCGACCGAGTCCGACTACCAGGCCTACCTCGACGGCTACGCGCTGCCGGCGTTCATGGTGGTCGCCGCGCTGCTCGGCCCCGACGGCGACCAGAGCGCGTACGAGGCCGCCTGCCGCGTCTTCATCGACGCGAGCCAGCGCCTCGACTTCGTCAGCGACCTCGCCGAGGACCTCGCCGACGGCCGTCTGACGATCCCCGCCGACACTCTCGGCCGGCACGGCGTCACCCGCGCCGACCTCGAACAGGGCCGCGACACACCGGCCTTCCGCGCCCTGGTCGCCGAGCAGCTCGACCAGGTCGACCGCACCCTCGCCGCCGCCCGCACGGTGGTCGACCTGGCCCCGCCGGCCCACCGGCCGATGGTCCGCTGCATGGTCGGCCTGGAGGCCCTCACCAGCGCCACCGCCCGCGCCGACGTCCCCGCTCTGCTCCGCCGGTCCGCCGGCCCGTCCAAGCTCGGCGCCCTGCGCCTCCTGGCCCGCGAGTACCTGCGGGCCCGCCGCGTGGCGCGCTGACGGCAGGGGGGCGACGTCCGGCCCCCGCCCGAGCGGGCGAGGGCCGGAGGGGGTCGTCGGTCAGCAGGTGGGCACGTCCGGCAGCCAGGCCGGGCCCTGGAGGTAGATGTTGCTGATCCAGCCGTGGTAGTCCGGCAGGTAGGACCACGCGTCGTTGGTGTAGCCCTCCGCCGTCACCAACTCACCGTGGGTCTGGCACTGGACGCGCACGGTCGTCGGGCCGGGCAGGACGGCGACCGGCGGGCGCGAAGTGCCAGGCGTCGGGCGGATGTTGACGCCGTTGCTCCACGTCTGGTGGTTGGTGGTGGCCGCCGTGCCGGGGTCGTAGCGGACGGCGCCCGCGTAGTCGGCCATGTTGTGGCTGGTCAGGTCGGACACCATGATGTGCGTGTCCGACTCCCGCGCCTCGACGATCTTGCCGCCGCCCAGGTAGATCGCCACGTGGTGGACCCACGACGTGCCCCAGAACACGAGGTCGCCGGGCTTCAGCACACCGGTGTCGGTGCCCAGGCGCTGCCCGGGGAGCTGGAACTCCTCGGCGGCGTCCTTCTGCCCGACGACGTCCGAGCCCGCGGCCTTGTACCAGGCCCAGCGGATGAACCCGGAGCAGTCGTAGCCCTGCCGGTAGGGATCGTTCTTGGACCGCTCGGGGTCGCTCGGATCGACGCTGCCGTACGTGGCGCCCGGGGTCGGGCCGTGGCCGCCGCCCCACGTGTACCAGGTGCCGGCGGCGACCTCGTCGCACGCGGCGGCGATGGCGCGGGCGGCACCGTCGGATATCGGGGTGCCGCCCAGCCCGCACGCGGCGGTGGTGTCGGCGCGGGCCGGAGCGGCGAGGGTGATCGCGCTCAGGAGCCCGGCCAGGAGGGCAAGCAGCAGGCCTGCCGCGGGAGTTCTACGGTGGTTCGCTCGCAAGGAAGGTCCCCTCTTCATGGAGGTGCGACGGAACGGGCGGCGGGCCGCTCAAGGGAGGAAGCACCCGGCCGTGCGGCCGTCCCCCGTACACCCCCATGGCCGCACGACATCTGACGCATCGTCGGACACCGAATGCGGTCGCGGACCGCCGCCCGTGCCCCGAGCCTGCCCACCCGACCCGGCAACCGTCCACCCGCCACCGGTCGCCCATCCCATCGGGAAACGGGAAACCTTCCGGGAAACCGCGGCCGACCTGCCTCGACGAGCCCCGGTCAACACCCCGCCCGGTACGGCTCCCCCGGCAGCAGCGCCGCCCACCGCGCCGCGTCGACCGGTCCGAGCAGCCCGCAGATCGCGGCCGAGCGCGCACCGGTGTCCTGGTTCCAGAACCGCACCGTCCCGTCGCTGCCGCCGCTCGCCAGCGAGCGCCCGTCCGGGCCGAAGTCGACCGACCAGACGGCGTTCCCGTGCCCGGCCAGCGCGGCGACCGGCGCGCCCGCCCGCGCGTCCCAGGTCCGGACCGTCCCGTCGTTCCCCCCGCTCGCCACCGTCCGTCCGTCCGGCGAGAACGCGACCGCCCGCACCGCCCCCGTGTGCCCGGTGAGCGTCGCCAGCGGCCGTCGCTCCCCGGCGTCCCACAGCCGGACGGACCCGTCGTTGCCGCCGCTCACGAGCGTCCGCCCGTCCGGCGAGAACGCGAGTCCGCGCACGGCCCCCGTGTGCCCGGTCAGCGTGCCGACCGGGCGCAGCTCACCGACGTCCCACAGCCGCACCGTGAGGTCGTCGCTCCCCGAGGCGAGCGTGCGCCCGTCCGGGGCGAAGGCGACGGCGTTGACGAAGTCCGTGTGCCCGATCAGCACTCCCTCGGCCCGCTGCCAGGGCACGTTCCAGAGCCGGACGGTACGGTCCTCGCCCGCCGAGGCGAGCAGCCGCCCGTCCGGGCCGAACGCCACCGCGAAGACCGAGCCCTGGTGCCCGGTGAACGCCGCCACCTGGCTCCGCGCGGCCACGTCCCACAGCCGGACCGTCGAATCGGCGCCGGCCGAGGCCAGCAGCCGCCCGTCCGGGCTGAACGCCACGCCCAGCACCTGGCCGCCGTGCCCGGTGAGCACCCCGGTCTGCCGCCGCGTCGCGACGTCCCACAGCCGCACCGTCCCGTCCGCACCCGCCGACGCGACCGTCCGCCCGTCCGGACTGAACACCGCCCGCCACACCTCCGCGAACGGATGGGCGACGAGTGCCGCCGCCCCCAGGTCCCACAGCACCACCGACTGGTCGAACCCGGCCGTGGCCAGCAGCGTGCCGTCCCGGCCGGCCGCGACGCCGAGGACGTAGTCGGTGTGGCCCGCGAGCGTCGCGGTCACCCGCCGCCCGGCGACGTCCCACAGCCGCACCGTCCCGTCCCCGCCCGCGCTCACCACGGTGGCGCCGCCGTCCAGGTACGCCACCGCGTTGACGTCGTCGCTGTGCCCGGTGAGGACCGCCGTCGTGGCGCCGCTCGCGACGTCCCACAGCCGCACGGTGCGGTCCGTCCCGGACGAGGCCACGCTCCGCCCGTCCGGGCTGAACGCGACCCCGAGCACCTGCCCGCCGTGCCCGCTCAGAACCGCCGTGGCGGCACCCGTCACGGCGTCCCACAGCCGCACCGTCCCGTCCGCGCCCGCCGACGCGACCGTCCGCCCGTCCGGTCCGGTGGCGACGGCCTGGACCTCACTCCGATGACCGGTGAGCGTCATCAGCGGCCGGGGCCCCGCCGACACGTCCCCCGTGCCCCCGATGTCCCCCTTCAGCTTCGCGCCCTCGTCCCACGCGGCCGCCGACCAGACCCGGACGGCGCCGTCGGCCCCGCCCGACACCACCTCCCGTCCGTCCGCACTGAACGCGACCGCCCGCACCGGCCCGTCGTGCCCGCCCAGTACGACCGGCGAGCGCCGCCCGGCCACGTCCCACAGCCGCACCCCGTCCGACCCCGCCGAGGCCAGCACCCGCCCGTCCGGGCTGAACGCGACACCCCTGACCGGCCCGGAATGCCCCACCAGCGTCCCGCTCGGCCGCCGGTCCGGCAGGCTCCACAGCCGCACCGTCCCGTCCGAACTCGCCGTCGCCAGCAGCTTCGCGTCGGGGCTGATCGCACACCCGTTCACCGGCCCCGTGTGCCCGACCAGCCGCCCCGCGAACGGCTGCGCCTGCGTGCTCAGCAGCGCGCTGCGCGCCTCGACGGTCGGCGCGAGCCGGAACGCCCGGTCGGCGAGCAGCATCGACGCCTCGGGCCGCCCGGCGGCGAGCCGGCCCGACTCGGCCGCCATCGCCCTGGACGTCGCCGTCCGCCCCTGGTCGACCGCCGAGGACCGCTGCTGGTAGGCGAAGGCCCCGGCGGTGAGCGTGATCACGAGCAACAGGACCAGCGAAACGATGAGTCGACGCTGCCGTCGCGCCTGCCGGCGGGCCACCCCCTGGCGCTCGTCCTCATGCTTCCGGCTCGCCCGCAGAAAGCCTGTTTGACCATCCGTCAATTCACCGTGATGGAGCGGATCCTGCGCCCACTGCCAAGCCGCCGCGAGCCGCGCACCGCCATAGAGCGCGGCAGGGTCCCGTCCGTCCCGGTCCCACTCCGCAGCAGCTTCACCGAGTTGACGACGGATCAGCAGGCCGGCCCGGTCCGCCTCCACCCAGTCCCGCAGCCGCGGCCAGGCCCGTAGCAGCGCCTCGTGCGTGATCGCGACCGTCTCGCGGTCCACGGTGAGCAGCCGGGCCCGGACGAAGGCGTCCAGCACCGCCCCGCCGTCCCCGCCCACCAGCAGCGACAGCAGCTCCGCTCGCGCCACCGGCCGCCGGAACTCCTCGCCCTCCGGGCCGACTTGCACCAACCGAAGCAGGAGCTGCCGAGCGAGCTCCCGCTGCCCGGCGCCCAGCCCCGAGAACACCCGCTCGGCACTCTCCGCGACCGCGCCGTGGATGCCGCCCGTGCCCAGGTAGCCCTCCACCGTCAGGGTCCGCCCGTCGCGCCGCTGCCAGGTCGCCAACAGCGCGTGCGACAGCAGCGGCAGCACCCCGGCGCTCTCCGCCGCCCCGGCCCGCTCCCCCAGGTCGCGCAGCAACACCTCCACCAGCCCCGGTTCCAGCCCCAGCCCCGCCTCGGCCGCCGGCCGCGTGATCGACTCCCGCAGTTGCGCCCCGGCCATCGGGCCGAGCGCGAGCAGCCCGTGGCTGAGCACGGGCACGAGCTCAGGGTGGTCGAGGCACCGTCCGCAGAAGTCCGCCCGCACACCCAGCACGACGAGCGCCGCCGGGCGCACCGTCGCGAGCCCGCACAGCGTCCGGACGAACGCCCGCCGCTCCTCCTCGTCCGCACACAGAGTGAACGTTTCCTCGAACTGGTCGACGATCAGTGCCAGTCCGGCGCCCGACGGCTCCTCCCGCGCCGCCTCCTCCAGCGCCTCCCGCAGCGCGGCCAACGGGTGCGCCGTCGGCGTGCACACCGCCACCCGCCACCCCGGCCTCCCCTCGGGAGCCAGCGCCCCACCGCGCAGCGCCGGCACCAGCCCGGCCATGAGCAGCGAGGACTTCCCGGCCCCGGACGGCGCGACGAGCGCGAGCGGTCCGTGCCCGGCCCGCTCGGCCAACCGGTCGATCAGCTCGGCGAGTTCGCCGTCCCGCCCGGCGAACCAGCGCGCCTCCCCCGGCCCGAACGACGCGAGCCCCGGGTACGGACACGGCTCGTCCCCACCGTCCGTCCCTCGCTCATCGGCCCGCGGGCACTCGACCAGCCGCACCAGCGCGCCGCCCGCCCGCAGCATGTCGTCACACCGCTGCGCGAGGTCGGGCGTCGCGGGCTTGCCGCCGTTCTCGATCTTGCTCAGGTAGCCCTTGCTGTAGTGGACGAGCCGCGACATCTCCGCGAGCGAGAGCCCCCGCACCTTCCGCAACCGCCGCAACTCGGCCCCGAACTCCGGAGGCCGTCCCCATTCGCGCTCGTCGAGCTCCGACCCCACCCCTGCCCCCCAACAGGTTGACGCAACGCCATCATCATGACGGCCCGGCGGCTGCCGGCACCCCCGAATCACCGAAACGCTGCGAAGCCCCTCCCGGGAACACGACACCGCCGGGCGGCCGGAGGACCCAGCCGCCCGGCGGTGTCCGCGGGTCAGCGCCGCGAGCGGCGGACCGCGATCAGACCGCCACCGAGCACCAGGAGCAGCACCGTGAGCAGCAGGGCCGGCTTCGGGCTCCGGCTACCGGTGGGCGGCAGCGGGGGCTTGGTCGTCGGGCTGGGGCTGGGCATGACCCGGACCGTGGTGGTGGTCGAGCAGTTCCCGCTCACCGCCCGCCGTGCGCCGCCGGCGCCGTCCCCACCGCCGGCGCCGGAGCAGTTGGAACCGTCGGCGCTCAGGCGGTTGACGAGCGTCGTGCCGCCCGCGCCCGGCTTCACGGTCACGGTGTACGTGAGCGTCTCCGTCACTCCGGGCCGGATGTCCAGCGTCCACGTCAGCCGCGGCGCAGAGTAGGCCGTCCGCCCGCTGCTGGCATGGGCGTTGGCATCGTACCCGGCGCCGTCCAGGACCCCGGACAGGTCGTCGGTGACGACGGCGCCGAAGTACGTGCCGCCGGCCCGGTTGGTGGCGGTGACGGTGTACGTCACAGTGTCACCGGCCTTCGGGTCGGACGGGCTCGCGTGCTTGGCGAGGAGCAGGTCGTGCCGAACGGTGATCGGCTCCGTCGGGGTCGCCACCGCGGTGTGCGTCGGCGTCGTCGGGTCCGGACCGCCGGTCACCACCACGGTGTTGACCGGGACGGCCGTGGCGTCCGGGTCCAGCGTGCCGGTGAGCGTCCAGGAGACCGTCGCGCCGACCGGGACCTCGACGGCCGGGCAGGTCGCCAGGCCGTCCGTGACCGGGCACGGCGTCCCGTCCGCGTCGGCCGTCATCGAGGCCCCGTTCACCCCGGCGGGCACCTGGTCGGTCACGACCACGTTCCGGGCCAGCGAGGGCCCGTCGTTGGTCACCGTCACCCGCCACTGGATCTGCTGCCCGGCCACGACCGGGGAGGTCAGCAGGACCTTGGCGACGGTCAGCCGCGCCTGTGCCGAGGGCGAGCCGGACGGCGGGGCCACCGCGGTGTGCGTCGGCGTCGCCGGGTCCGGACCGCCGGTCACCACGGCCGTGTTGCCCGGGGTGACGGTCGCGGCCGGATCGAGCGTGCCCGTCAGCGTCCAGGTCAACGTGACGCCGACCGGGATCTCCACCGCCGGACAGGTCGCCACACCACCCGAGATCGGGCAGGTGGCACCGCCGGGTCCGGTCATCGCGGCGCCGGTCACACCCGCCGGCACCCGGTCGCTCACCACGACGCCACGCGCCACGGAGGGCCCGTCGTTCGTGACGGTCACCCGCCACTCGATCGGCGCCCCGGCCACGACCGGGCTGGTGACGAGGACCTTCGCCACGCTCAGCCGCGCCTGCGCCGAGGGCGAGGACGTCGGCGAGGCCACCGCCGTGTGGGTCGGGGTGCCCGGGTCGGGCCCGCCCGTCACGGTGGCCGTGTTGGCCGGCGTGACGGTGGCACCGGCGTCCAGCGTGCCGCTCAGGATCCACGTCCGGGTCGCGTCCACCGCGATCCCCACGCCCGGGCAGGTCGCAGTGCCGTCGGCGATCGGACACGCGGTGCCGTCGTCGGCCGTCATCGAGGCGTTCGACACCCCGGTGGGCACCCGGTCGCTCACGACCACGTCACGGGCGGCGGACGGTCCGCGGTTGGTGACGGACACCTGCCACCGGACCTGCTGCCCGGGCACCACCGGATCGGTGAGCAGCACCTTCGAGACCGAAAGCCGCGCGTCCGGCACCGGCCCGGCGGTGGGGCTCGCCACCGCCGTGTGCGCGGTCGTGCTCGGGTCCGGACCGCCCGTGACGATCACGGTGTTGGTCGGCGTGACGGTGGCGGCGGGGTCGAGCGTCCCCGTCAGGGTCCAGGTCAGCGTCACACCGACCGGGATCTCCACCGCCGGACAGGTCGCCACGCCACCGGCGATCGGGCAGTCGCTGCCGTCCTGGGCGCTCATCGACGCATTCAGCACGCCGTCCGGGACCTTGTCGGCCACGACCACGTTCCGGGCCCGCGAGGGACCGTTGTTGGTCACCGTCACCCGCCACTGGATCTGCCGGCCGGGCACCACGGCGTCCGTCGCCAGCACCTTCGACACCACCAGGCTCGCCTGCGGCTCGGGACTGCCGCTCGGGGAGGCAGTGGCGGTGTGCACCGAGGTGCTCGGGTCGGGCCCGCCCGTGACGGTCACCGAGTTGGTCGGCGTGGCCGTGGCGTTCGGGTCCAGCGTGCCGGACAACGTCCACGTCATCGTCTGCCCGGCCGGGATCTCCACCGCCGGACACGTCGCCACACCACCGCTGATCGGACAGACGGTCCCGTCCGAAGCCACCATCGAAGCGTCGTTCACACCCACCGGCACCCGGTCGGTCACGACCACGTTCCGAGCCCGCGAAGGACCGTTGTTCGTCACGCTGACCCGCCACTGGATCTGCTCCCCAGGCACCACCGGAGTCGTCACCAACACCTTGGCAACCACCAGATTCGCCTGCGGAGAAGGCGAGGACGTCGGCGAAGCCACCGCTGTGTGCGACGACGCCGACGGATCCGGACCACCCGTCACCGTCACCGAGTTGGTCGGCGTGACGGTCGCATTCGGGTCCAGCATGCCGGACAACGTCCACGTCATCGTCTGCCCGGCCGGGATCTCCACCGCCGGACACGTCGCCACACCACCGCTGACCGGACAAACGGTCCCGTCCGAAGCCACCATCGAGGCGCTGCTCACCCCCGACGGCACCCGGTCGGTCACCACCACGTTCCGCGCCCGCGAGGGCCCGTTGTTCGTCACGCTGATCCGCCACTGGATCTGCTCCCCAGGCACCACCGGATCGGTGACCAGCACCTTGGCAACCACCAGATTCGCCTGCGGAGAAGGCGAGTTCGATGGCGAAGCCACCGCCGTGTGCGCGGACGCCGTCGGATCCGGACCACCCGTCACCGTCACCAAGTTGGTCGGCGTGACGGTCGCATTCGGGTCCAGCATGCCGGACAACGTCCACGTCATCGTCTGCCCGGCCGGGATCTCCACCGCCGGACACATCGCCACACCACCGCTGACCGGACAAACGGTCCCGTCCGAAGCCACCATCGAAGCGTCGTTCACACCCACCAGCACCCGATCACTCACCACCACGTTCCGAGCCCGCGAAGGCCCGTTGTTCGTGACCGAGACCCGCCACTGGATCTGCTGACCAGGCACCACCGGATCGGTGACCAGGACCTTCGACACCGTGAGGCTCGCCTGCGGAGACGGGGACGAGGTCGGCGACGCGACGGCCGTGTGGGCTGTGGCCGACGGGTCCGGACCACCGGTCACCACGGCCGTATTCGCCGGCGTCGTGGTCGCGTTGGCATCCAGCGTGCCCGTCAGCGTCCAACTCGCCGAAGAACCCGCCGGAATCTCCACCGCCGGACACATCGCCACACCACCGCTGATCGGACAGCTACTCCCGTCCGAAGCCACCATCGAAGCGTTGTTCACACCCACCGGCACCCGGTCGGTCACAACGACGTTCCGAGCCCGCGAAGGCCCGTTGTTCGTCACGCTCACCCGCCACTGGATCTGCTGCCCAGGCACCACCGGGTTCGTCACCAACACCTTGGCAACCACCAGATTCGCCTGCGGAGAAGGCGAGCCGGACGGCGAAGCCACCGCCGTGTGCGCGGACGCGGTCGGATCAGGACCACCCGTCACCACCGCCGAGTTGGTCGGTGTGACCGTCGCATTCGGGTCCAGCGTCCCGCTCAGCGTGTACGACGCCGTCTGCCCGACCTCCAGCTCGATCGCCGGGCAGGTGGCGACGCCGTTGCCGATCGGGCACCTGGTGCCGTCCTCGTCCGAGACCATCATCGCGCCGGACACCCCGTCCGGGACCCGGTCCGCGACCACGACGTTCCGCGCGCGGGACGGCCCGTTGTTCGTCACCGACACCCGCCACTGGACCGTCTGCCCCGGCACCACCGGGTTCGTCACCAGCACCTTGGTCACCGAGAGCCGTGCCTGCGGCGACGGCGTCCCGGTCGGGCTGGCGACCGCCGTGTGGGCCGACGTGCTCGGGTCCGGGCCTCCGGTCACGACGGCCGTGTTGCCGGGCACGGTGGTGGTGTCCTGGGCCAGGGT
Source organism: Kitasatospora sp. NPDC057936 (assembly GCF_042887525.1). Lineage (NCBI taxonomy): Bacteria > Bacillati > Actinomycetota > Actinomycetes > Kitasatosporales > Streptomycetaceae > Kitasatospora > Kitasatospora sp. NPDC057936. Next base: position 173,325 of record NZ_JBHVPD010000001.1, on the reverse strand, counting down.
TCCCGAGAGCGTGTAGGTGACGGTCCGGCCGACCGGGATCTCGACCCCCGGACAGGTCGCCACGCCACCGGCGACCGGGCAGGCCGTCTTCGTCGCGTCCGGCGAGAGCGAGGCGCCGACGACTCCGTCCGGGAACCGGTCGCTGACCACCACGTTCCGGGCCTGGCTCGGGCCGTTGTTGGTGACGCTGATCCGCCAGGCGATCGGCTGCCCCGGCACCACCGGGTTCGTCACCAGCACCTTCGACACGGACAGACTCGCCCGCGGCTCGACCGTGTCGCCGGCCAGCGCCGTCGCGGTGTGCGCCGTGGCCGTCGGGTCGGGTCCGCCGGTGACGGTCGCGACGTTGACCGGGGTGCTGGTCGCCACCGGGTCGAGCGTGCCGGTGAGGGTGTAGGAGACGGTCCCGCCGGCCGGGATCTCGACGGCCGGGCAGGTCGCCGTCCCGCCGGTGACCGGGCAGGCCGAGCCGTCGGCGTCCGCGATCATGCCCGCACCGTTCACCATCGCCGGGATCGTGTCGGAGACGACCACGTTCCGGGCCCGCGACGGACCCCGGTTGGTCACCGTCACCCGCCACTGGATCTGCTGCCCGGGCACCACCGGGTTGGTCAGCAGCACCTTGGCGATGCCCAGGTTCGCCTGCGGCGTGGGCGAGTCGGTGGGCGAGGCCACCGCCGTGTGCGCGGTAGCGGTCGGGTCGGGGCCACCGGTCACCACCACCGTGTTCGTCGGCGTGACCGTCGCGTCCGGCGCCAGCGTCCCGGTCAGGGTGTACGAGGCCGTCTGGCCGACCTCCAGCCCGATCGCCGCACAGGTCGCCGTTCCGCCCGCGACCGGGCACGTGCTCGCGTCGGCGTCCGACTGGAGGACGGCGTTGTTCACCCCGTCCGGGATCCGGTCCGTGATGACGACGTCGCGCGCCCGGGACGGGCCGTTGTTGGTCACCGTCACCCGCCACTGGATCTTCTCGCCCGGCACCACGGGATCGGTCAGCAGCGCCTTGGCCACCGTCAGACTGGCCTGCGGTGACGGCGAGTCGGACGGCGACGCCACCGCCGTGTGCGTCGGCGTGGCCGGATCCGGCCCGCCGGTCACCACCGCCGTGTTCGTCGGCGTCACGGTCGCGTCCTGCACGAGCGTGCCGCTCAGCGTGTAGGTCCGCGTCTCACCGACGGCGAGCTCGATCGCCGGGCAGGTGGCCGTCCCGTTCGCGATCGGGCAGACCGTCCCGTCGGCGGAGGTCATGCTCGGACCGCTGACACCGTCCGGGACGCGGTCGGCGACCACGACGTTCCGGGCCCGCGACGGCCCGTTGTTCGTGACGGACACCCGCCACTGGATCTGCTGCCCGGGCACCACCGGATCCGTGACCAGCACCTTCGACACACTCAGACTCGCCTGCACCGACGGAGAGTTGGACGGCGAAGCCACCGCCGTGTGCGTGGAAGCCGTCGGGTCCGGGCCGCCCGTCACCGTCACCGTGTTGGTCGGCGTGGCCGTGGCATCCTGCGCCAGCGTGCCCGTGAGCGTCCAGGTCAGCGTCTGCCCGGCCAGGATCTCCACCGCCGGACACGTCGCCGTGCCGCCGCTGATCGGACAGGCGGACCCGTCCGCATCCGCCTTCATCGAGGCGCCGTTCACACCTGCGGGCACCTGGTCCATCACCACGACGTTCCGCGCCCGCGAAGGGCCGTTGTTCGTCACCGTCACCCGCCACCGGATCTGCTGCCCCGGCACCACCGGATCCGTCAGCAGCACCTTCGACACGGAGAGCCGCGCCTGCGGAGTCGGGGACGAGGTCGGCGAGGCCACTGCCGTCCGCGAGGACGCCGACGGATCGGGCCCGCCGGTCACCGTCACCGAGTTCGTCGGCGTCGTGGTCGCGTCCGGGTCCAGCGTGCCGGTCAGCGTCCAGCTCGCCGAGGACCCCGCCGGGATCTCGACGGCCGGGCAGGTCGCCGTCACGTTCGCGATCGGGCACGCGGTGCCGTCCGCCGCCGTCATGCTCGCGTCCCGGACACCGGCCGGCACCTGGTCGGTGACGACGACGTTCCGCGCCCGCGAAGGGCCGTTGTTGGTCACCGTCACCCGCCACTGGATCTGCTGCCCGGGCACCACCGGATCCGTCACCAGCACCTTGGCCACGACCAGATTCGCCTGCGGAGAAGGCGAATTCGACGGCGAAGCCACCGCCGTATGCGAGGAAGCCGTCGGATCCGGACCACCCGTCACCGTCACCGAGTTGGCCGGCGTGGTGGTCGCATTGGGATCCAACGTCCCGGTCAAGGTCCAGTTCATCGAGCCACCCGCCGCGATCTCGACCGCCGGGCAGGTCGCCGTACCGCCGCTGATCGGACAGACGGTCCCGTCCTGGGCGGTCATCGACGCGTTCAGCACACCGTCCGGGACCTTGTCGGTCACGACCACGTTCCGAGCACGCGAGGGACCGTTGTTCGTCACCGTCACCCGCCACTGGATCGGCTGCCCCGGCACCACCGGATCCGTCACCAGCACCTTGGCCACGACCAGATTCGCCTGCGGAGAAGGCGAGTTCGACGGCGAAGCCACCGCCGTATGCGTGGAAGCCGTCGGGTCCGGGCCACCGGTGACCGTCACCGAGTTGGTCGGCGTGGCCGTCGCGTTGGCGTCCAGCGTGCCACTCAGCGTCCACGTCACCGTCTGCCCGACCGGGATCTCCACCGCCGGACAGGACGCCACACCGCCGCTGATCGGACAGACGGTCCCGTCCGACGCCGTCATGCCCGCACCGGACACTCCGTTCGGAACGGTGTCGGTGACGACGACGTTCCGGGCACGAGAGGGCCCGTTGTTGGTGACGCTCACCCGCCACTGGATCTGCTGCCCGGGAACCACCGGATCCGTCAGCAACACCTTCGACACACTCAGACTCGCCTGCGTCGATGGCGAGTTGGACGGCGAAGCCACCGCCGTATGCGTGGAGGCTGTCGGGTCAGGACCACCCGTCACCGTCGCCGAGTTGGCCGGCGTGGCCGTGGCGTCGGAGGCGAGCGTGCCCGTCAGCGTCCACATCACCGTCTGCCCGACCGGGATCTCCATCGCCGGACACGTCGCCACACCACCGCTGATCGGGCAGTTCGTCCCATCCGCATCCGCCCGCATCGAGGCGTCGGTCACACCGGACGGCACCTGATCGCTCACAACCACGTTCCGGGCCCGCGAAGGACCGTTGTTCGTGACCGAGACCCGCCACTGGATCTCCTGCCCGGGCACCACCGGGTTGGTCAGCAGCACCTTCGACACCGACAGATTTGCCTGCGGAGACGGCGAGTTGGACGGCGAAGCGACAGCCGTGTGCGAAGACGCCGACGGATCAGGACCACCCGTCACCGTCACCCCGTTCGTCGGCGTGATGGTCGCGTTGGAGTCCAATGTGCCGGACACGGTCCAGCTCATCGAGTCACCGGCCGCGATCTCCACCGCAGGACAGGTCGCCGTGCCGCCGCTGATCGGGCAGGCGGTGCCATCAGCCGCCGTCATCGAGGCGTTGCCGACACCCGCCGGCACCTGGTCGGTGACGACCACGTTCCGCGCCCGCGAGGGCCCAGTATTGGTCACCGTTACCCGCCACTGGATTTGCTGCCCCGGCACCACCGGGTTCGTCAGCAGCACCTTCGACACCGACAGATTCGCCTGCGGAGACGGCGAGCCGGACGGCGAAGCCACCGCCGTATGCGTGGAAGCCGTCGGATCCGGACCACCCGTCACCGTCACCGAGTTGGCCGGCGTGGTGGTCGCATTGGCGTCCAGTGTGCCACTCAGCGTCCACGTCACCGTCTGGCCGGCCGGAATCTCCACCGCCGGACACGTCGCCGTCCCGCTCGCGATCGGGCACGGGGCATTGTCGGCGTCCGCCTTCATGCTCGCACCGGACACCCCGCTCGGCACGGTGTCGGTCACGACCACGTTCCGCGCCCGCGACGGACCGTTGTTCGTCACCGTCACCCGCCACTGGATTTGCTGCCCCGGCACCACCGGGTTCGTCAACAGCACCTTCGACACCGACAGATTCGCCTGCGGAGACGGCGAGGACGTCGGCGACGCAACCGCCGTGTGCGTGGACGCCGTCGGATCCGGACCACCCGTCACCGTCACCGAGTTCGAGGGCGTCACCGCCGCGTCGGAGGCGAGCGTCCCGGTCAACGTCCAGGTGAGTGTCCTACCCGACGGAATCTCCACCGCCGGACAGGTCGCCGTCCCGCTCGCGATCGGGCAGGACGTCCCGTCAGCGTCGGCGCGCATCGAGGCGTCGTTCACACCGGACGGCACCTGGTCGGTCACCACGACGTTCCGCGCCCGCGAGGGACCGTTGTTCGTGACGCTCACCCGCCACTGGATCTCCTGCCCGGGCACCACCGGGTTCGTCACCAATGCCTTCGACACGGTCAGGTTCGCCTGCGGAGACGGCGAGGACGTCGGCGACGCAACCGCCGTGTGTGTGGAAGCCGTCGGATCCGGGCCACCTGTGACCATCACCGTGTTCGTCGGCGTGACGGTCGCATTCGGGTCGAGCGTGCCGGACAGCGTCCACGTCAGCGTCTGCCCGACCGGGATCTCGACCGCCGGACACGTCGCCAGGCCATTGGCGATCGGACAGTCGGTCCCATCCGAAGCCGCCATCGAAGCGCTGTTCACACCCGCCGGCACCTGATCCGTCACCACGACGTTCCGCGCCCGCGAGGGACCGTTGTTCGTGACGCTCACCCGCCACTGCACCTGCTGGCCGGGCACCACCGGGTCGGTGACCAGCACCTTCGACACCGTGAGGCTCGCCCGCGCCATCGGGGACGACGTCGGCGACGCGACGGCGGTGTGCGCGGTGGTCGACGGGTCGGGCCCACCGGTCACCACGGCCGTGTTCGACGGCGTCGTGGTCGCGTCGGCGTCCAGCGTGCCGGACAGCGTCCACGTCGACGTCTGCCCGACCGGGATCTCCACAGCCGGACACGTCGCCACATCACCGCTGATCGGACAGGTGGACCCATCCGACGCCGTCATGGAAGCGTTGTCCACGCCCGACGGCACCCGGTCGCTCACGACCACGTTCCGGGCCCGCGAAGGACCGTTGTTCATAACCGAAACCCGCCACTGGATCTGCTGCCCCGGCACCACCGGATCCGTCAGCAGCACCTTCGAGACGGTCAGACTGGCCTGCTGGGAGGGCGAGCCGGAGGGAGAAGCCACCGCCGTGTGCGTGGACGCCGTCGGATCCGGACCACCCGTCACCGTCGCCGAGTTCGCGGGTGTGGCCGTGGCGTCGGAGGCGAGCGTGCCCGTCAGCGTCCAGGTCACCGTCTGCCCTGCCGGGATCTCCACCGCCGGACACGTCGCCGTACCGCCGGCGATCGGGCAGTTGGCGCCATCAGCGTCGGCGTGCATCGAGGCGTCGTTCACGCCCGACGGCACCTGGTCGCTCACGACCACGTTCCGGGCTCGCGAAGGACCGTTGTTCGTCACGCTGACCCGCCACTGGATCTGCCGGCCAGGCACGACCAAGTTGGTCACCAACACCTTGGAGACGGTCAAATTCGCCTGCGGTGACGGCGAGTTCGACGGCGAAGCCACCGCCGTATGCGAGGACGCCGACGGATCCGGACCACCCGTCACCGTCACCGAGTTCGTCGGCGTGGCCGTCGCGTTGGCGTCCAACGTGCCACTCAGCGTCCACGCCACCGTCTGCCCGACCGGGATCTCCACCGCCGGACACGTCGCAACGCCGTTGCCGATCGGACAGACGGTCCCGTCCGACGCCGTCATGCTCGGGTTGTTCACACCCGCCGGCACCTGATCCGTCACCACGACGTTCCGGGCCCGCGAAGGACCGCTGTTCGTCACGCTCACCCGCCACTGGACCTGCTGGCCAGGCACCACCGGATTCGTCAGCAACACCTTCGACACGGTCAGATTCGCCTGCGGCGTCGGGGACGCGGTCGGCGAAGCCACGGCGGTGTGTGCTGTGGCTGACGGGTCCGGGCCACCGGTGACGACGGCGGTGTTGGTCGGCGTCGTTGTCGCGTTGGCGTCCAGCGTGCCGGAGAGCGTCCACGTCGACGTCTGACCGGCCGGGATCTCCACAGCCGGACACGTCGCCACACCACCGCTGATCGGACAGACGGCCCCATCCGAAGCCACCATCGAAGCGCCGCTCACACCCGCCGGCACCTGATCCGTCACCACGACATTCCGCGCCCGCGAAGGCCCGCTGTTCGTCACGCCGACCCGCCACTGGATCTGCTGCCCCGGCACCACCGGGTCGGTGAGCAGCACCTTGGCCACGGTCAGGCTCGCCTGCGGAGTCGGCGAGGACGTCGGAGAAGCCACCGCCGTGTGCGAGGACGCCGACGGGTCCGGACCACCCGTCACCGTCACCGAGTTCGTCGGCGTGATCGTCGCGTCGGAGGCGAGCGTACCGGCCAGTGTCCAGGCTGCGGACGAGCCCGCCGGGATCTCCACGGCCGGGCAGGTCGCCGTACCGCCGGCGATCGGGCAGGACGTGCTGTCGAAGGCCGTCATGCTCGGGTCGTTCACGCCGGCCGGCACGGTGTCCGTGACGACGACGTTGCGGGCCCGCGAGGGGCCGTTGTTGGTGACGGTCACCCGCCACTGGATCTCCCGGCCGGGGATCACCGGGTCGGTGAGCAATGTCTTGGAGACGACGAGGTTGGCCTGTGGCGTCGGGGAGGAGGACGGCGAGGCGACCGCCGTGCGGGCCGTGGCCGAGGGGTCGGGCCCGCCGGTGACCACGGCCGTGTTGGTCGGCGTCGTTGTCGCGTTGGCGTCCAGCGTGCCGGTCAACGTCCAGGTCGGCGTTTGCCCGGCCGGAATCTCCACCGCCGGGCACGTCGCCGTGCCACCGCTGATCGGACAGGCGGTCCCATCGGCGTCCGCTGCCATCGAGGCGCCGTTGACGCTCGCCGGCACCTGATCCGTCACCACCACGTTCCGCGCCCGCGACGGACCGCTGTTCGTCACCGACACGCGCCACTGAATCTGCTGGCCCGGCACCACCGGATTCGTCAGCAACACCTTCGAAATGCTCAGCCCCGCCTGCGGCGTGGGCGTGGCGGTCGGCGACGCGACCGCCGTGTGGCTGGAGGCGGTCGGGTCGGGCCCACCGGTGACGGTCACGCCGTTGGTCGGGGTGGCCGTCGCGTTGGGGTCAAGCGTGCCGGCGAGCGTCCACGTCATTGTCTGCCCGGCCGGGATCTCGACGGCCGGACACGTCGCCACACCAGCGCTGATCGGGCAGGCAGTCCCGTCCGACGCCGTCATCGAAGCCCCGCTCACACCGGACGGCACCTGGTCCGTCACCACGACGTTCCGCGCCCGCGAAGGCCCGCTGTTCGTCACGCTGACCCGCCACTGGATCTGCTGCCCCGGCACCACCGGGTTGGTGACCAGCACCTTCGAGACGGTCAGATTCGCCTGCGGAGAGGGCGAGTTGGAGGGTGAGGCGACTGCCGTGTGTGTGGACGCCGTCGGATCCGGACCGCCCGTCACCGTCACCGAGTTCGTCGGCGTGGCCGTCGCGTCGGAGGCGAGCGTGCCGGTCAGCGTCCAGGTCAGGGTCTGCCCGGCCGGGATCTCCACCGCCGGGCAGGTGGCAACCCCGTTGGCGATCGGACAGTTGCTCCCATCGGCGTCGGCCCGCATCGAGGGGTCGTTCACACCGGAAGGCACCTGGTCGGTCACCACGACGTTCCGCGCCCGCGAAGGACCGCTGTTCGTCACGCTGACCCGCCACTGGACCTGCTGCCCCGGCACCACCGGATTCGTCAACAGCACCTTCGACACCGACAGATTCGCCTGCGGAATCGGCAACGACGACGGCGAAGCCACCGCCGTACGCGAGGACGCCGACGGATCCGGACCACCCGTCACCGTCACCGAGTTCGTCGGCGTGGTCGTCGCGTCGGGGTCGAGCGTGCCGCTCAGCGTCCAACTCGCCGAGGATCCCGCCGGGATCTCCACGGCCGGACACGTCGCCACACCAGCGCTGATCGGGCAGGCAGTCCCGTCCGACGCCGTCATCGAAGCGCCGCTCACACCCGCCGGCACCTGATCCGTCACCACGACGTTCCGCGCCCGCGAAGGACCGCTGTTCGTCACGCTGACCCGCCACTGGACCTGCTGCCCCGGCACCACCGGATTCGTCAACAGCG